>CAYGCW010000228.1:0-4958 GCA_964348465.1 uncultured Acidimicrobiia bacterium
TCTCGGTGGCGGTGCGGCGGAACGTGACGGCTTCGCATCCGCACAGTGCCGCGAGTACGGCCTGGAGCGGAGACGGTCCCTCTCCCGTGCCGCCGTGGGCGATCGGCTCGTCGGTGGCGAAGTGTCCGTACTCACCGAAGTCGACGAGGGTGAGCATGTCCCCGTCGTTGGCGGCAGTGAGGGTCTTGCGCCGGATGATCGGCTCGGTCAGTTCGCCGACGTTCTTGATCTCCGAGGCCACGTCACGAGCCCTCGCCGGCCGGGCCGGCGTCGGTGTCGACCGGCACCTCGGGATGCTCCGACACGTCGGGATCGGCGAGGGCGTCGAGGTCGGCGTACGGGGGCACGCTCTCTCCAGTCGGTCGGGCGATCCGTCATGGTACCGATGGGTCGCCCGGCGAGCACCCGAGGAGCGGCGTCAGCGCCGCGGTCGCCGCGTCTCCGGTACCACCGCCGCCGCGAGCGCGGTTACGGCGGCGACCAGCAGGATGAGCGGCACCATCGACGGGCCGCGACCGGCCGTTTCGTAGACCGCGGCGGTCGCCACCGGAGCCACCAAGAAGGCGGCGTCGCCGACCACCCGAAAGACGCCGAGGCGCCGGCCGAGGGCGCCGCCCTCGCTGAGGTCGGCCAGCACCGTGGCGCCGATGGCAACGCTCGAGGAGCCGACCGAGGCGAGCACGATCGCTGTCATCCACCCGGCGGCCGTCCCCCAAGCCGCGAACACCACCAGGCCGCCCAGTTGGAGCACGAGACCCGGCAGCAGCGCCAGGCGGCGCGAGTAGCGATCCGACACCCAGCCGCTGGCCAGCGCGCCCGCCAGGCGGAGGAGCCCACCGAGACCGATGGCGGCGCCGATGGTGCCGGCGGTGAGCCCCAGCTCGGCGTCGCCGACGATGGGGACGAGGGTCTGAACGAGCGCGGCGCCGATGGCGAACTGGACGGCGGGGAGCAGGTAGAGGGCGATCAGCACCAGCCTGCCGATCTCGGTCTCCGGTGCGCGAACGGCCATTTCGGTCGGCGTCGGCGCCCGATCCCGACGTCGACGGGCGAGCCCCAGGCCGGTGAGGCCGGCCAGCAGCGTGGCGAGGATGAACGCACCCCGCCAGTCGGATACCGTAGCCACCGCACCGCCGACGGCAGGGCCGACGGCCTGCCCCACCATCAGCGCGGCGGCGAAGCCGGACATCGCCAGGCCGCGGCGGTGGCTGGGTGCGGTCGCGAACGCAGCGATGCCGGTGGTGTTCGTCCACGAGGAGCCCACTCCCAAGGCGAACGAGGCGACGAACGCCACCGCCGCGACCGGCGCCAAGCCCGTGGCCAGGCTTCCGGCGGCGACGATGGCCCCGGCCACCGCCATCATCGTGCGCGGCGGCCGCCGATCGGTGAGACGGCCCACCGGGACGTCGGCAACGATCCGTCCCAGGGCGAACACCGAGATCAGCGCGCCGAGAGCCGCCGGGCTCATGTCGAGGTCGCGCCCCATGTCGGGCAGCAGAGGCGCACGCACGAACCCGGCGACCGTCAGCAGGAACACGCCGCCCCCCACCAGCCGGAGATCGATGTGAGACCGAGCCGTGCTCGAGGTCACCGGGCCCGTGCGGTCGAACCGCGGACGCACAGCTCCGGGGCCATGCGCACCGTCTCCGTCACCGTCTCGCCGCCGAAGATCGCCAGCAACGTCTTTGCCGCCAGCGCTCCCATCTCCCGAAAGGGCACCCGCACGGTGGTGAGGGGTGGCTGGATGAGGTCGACGAACGGCATGTCGTTGTAACCGACGACGGACACGTCCTGGGGAACGCGCCGCCCGGAGTCGGCGACGGCCCGGCACGTGCCCAGCGCCAGCAGGTCGTTGGCGGCGACGATCGCGGTCAGCTCGGGACGGCGGTTCAGGAGTGACGCCGCCGCCGTGTATCCCGGCTCCATCTGGAACCACTCCGCCACCTCGACCGATCCGTCCACCCCGTGGCGCTCGGTGTGGGCGCGGAACGCCGCGGCGCGGGCGACCCCGGTCGAGAGGCGAGCCGGTCCGGCGACGTGGCCGACGACGCGATGCCCCAGCTCGACGAGGTGATCGACCGCCAGGCCGATGCCGGCGTGGTCGTCCCCGACCACCGCCGGTATCGACGCGTCGTCCCCTTCCCGGTTCACCAGCACCACGGTGACACCCTCTTGGCGCAGCGCCGGCAGCAGTTCGTCCCCGATCTCGGCAGTGGCCAGTATCAGGCCGTCGACCCGCTGGTCGACGAGCGTCGACACCACGGCGGCCGTGTGCTCGCGGTCGTTGTCGGTGTTGCCCACCAGCAGCGAGTAGCCCTCTCCCCCCAAGGCGCCTTCCGCGCCGCGTACCAGGGGTGGGAACAAAGGGTTCTCGAGGTCGGGGACGACGATGCCGACGGTGAACGTGCGGTCGGTACGCAGGCCCCGGGCCAGCGGATGCGGGCGGTACCCCAGCCGCTGCGCCGCCTCCACCACCTTGGCGACAGTGGCGTCGCTCACCACCGACCGGGTCTCGGGGTTCAGTGCCCGGGACGCGGTCGAGACGTGGACTCCGGCCGACTTGGCCACGTCGGCCAGGTTGACTCGGTCGGTCATCGCCGGTTGCCTGCCATGTGATCTCCCTCGTGGCTCGTCACGCTACTAGCACCGCCGCCTGCAATCGATTGCAGCAGCGGCGCCGGCGATCTGCTATCAACCCGGCATGCATCCCTCCTCTGCTGCCGGTTTCCACCTCGTCGGCCATTCCGACCTCGACGGCTACGGCGACGGCATGCAGGTGATGCGGCACGGCGATGCGCTGTACGTGGGCCACTTCGGGCCCACGGGCATGGGCACCTCGGTTCTCGACGTGTCCGACGTGACCGCTCCCAAGATCGTGAGGCAGTGGCCGGCGCCGCCGCACTCCCACACGCACAAGGTGCAGGTGGCCGACGGCCTGTTGCTCACCAACCACGAGCGGTTCCGCAGCGACGACCCGTGGTCGGCGGGCATGGCGGTGTACGACGCCGCCGACCCCTTCGACCCTCGCCCCGTCGGCTTCTGGGAGTCGACCGGCGACGGCGTGCATCGCATCGTGTGGGAGGGAGGCCGCTATGCCTACGTGTCCGCCACCCCCGACGGCTACGACGGACGGATCTGGGTCATCGTGGACCTCGACGATCCCACCCAGCCCGTGGAGGCCGGCCGCTGGTGGTGGCCCGGCCAGTGGATCGGCGGCGGTGAACGGCCGGACTGGCCTCAGGGCCAGTCGTGGAACGTCCACCACGCCATGGTGCGTGGCGACCGGGCCTACGTCGGTTTCTGGGACGGGGGCATGGTGATCCTCGACATCTCGGACCTGGCCCGGCCCCGGCCCGTCGCCCGTCTCAACTGGGACGAGGGGGGCCACACCCACACTTGCCTGCCGCTGGGGCGACGGGACCTGGTGGTGGTCACCGACGAGGCGGTCACCGACGGCTGCGCGGGCCCACCGCACATGGTGCGCGTCGTCGACGTATCCGACGAGGAGCATCCCGAGGTGGTGGCGATCTGCCCGGTGCCCGAGGGCGACTTCTGTGACCGCGGATTGCGGTTCGGTGCCCACTGCCTCCACGAGAACCGCCCCGGCAGCTACCGCAGCGCCGAGGTGGTGTTCGTCACCTACTTCAACGCCGGGTTGCGGGTCTACGACCTCGCCGAGGCGACCTCTCCGGCGGAGATCGGCCACTGGATCCCCGAGTGCCCTCCGGGTCAGCAGGCGGCGCAGATCAACGACGTCTGGGTCGGCGAGGACCACCTGGTGTACGTGACCGATCGGGTGACGGGCGGCGTCTACATCCTCGAACCCGATGACCACCTGGCGGCCCGAATGGCGGAGGCTGCGCTTTGAGCATCGACATCCACGCCCACGCCGTGCCCGGCGAGCTGCTCGAGGCGCTGGCAGCCGACGGCGCCGACTTCGGCATCACCCTCGACGCCGAGCGGCGGGCGGTCATCGCCGGAGGCAAGCCCACGATCCCGATTCGCGACGATCTGGTCGACCTCGAGACCCGGTTGGCGGCCATGGACGCGGCGGGCCTCGATACCCAGGTGCTCTCGAGCTGGGTGAACCTGACCGCGTATCCGCTCGATGCCGAGCGGGGACAGCGCTGGTCGCGGCGCGTCAACGAGGCGCTGGCCGCCGAGGCAGACCGTGCTCCCGATCGGCTGCTCGCCATGGCCACCGTCCCTCTCCAGGCACCCGAGCTCGCAGCCGCCGAGCTGCGCCACGCCGTCCGCAAGCTGGGCATGGTTGGGGTCGAGATCGCCACCACCGTGGCCGGCACCGACCTGGTCTCGGCGGAGCTGGACCCGTTCTGGGCGGCTGCGGCAGACCTCCGGGTGGTGGTGCTCCTGCACCCGATGGACCCGCTGCCCGGCATCGACCTGCGGCGCCATTTCCTCCACAACATGGTCGGCCGGCCGGCCGAGACCACGATCGCCATCGGCCGGCTGGTGATGGCCGGCGTGTTCGACCGCCATCCCGGCCTGGTGATGTGCGTGGTCCACGGCGGCGGCTTTCTGCCATATCAGATCGGGCGGATGCAGCGCGGCTGGGAGACGATGCCGCGGGTTGCCGCCACCGACCTGGCCACCCCGCCGCTCGACACCTTGCGGCGCCTCTACTTCGACACGATCCTCCATCACCCGCCGGCGCTGCGCTACCTGATCGACCAGGTGGGTGCCGACCGCATCATGCTGGGCACCGACTACCCGTTCGAGGCCGGCGACCCCGACCCGATCGCTACGGTTGACGCGGTGCCCGGACTCACCCCGGAGGAGCGGCGACTGATCGTCGCCGGCACGGCCCGGGGCCTCATCGGCCGAGGTTGAGCGCTTCGGCAACCAGTCCGGCGAGGTGGTCACCGATGGCCAGTGAGGCGGTCGCCGCCGGCGAGGGCGCGTTGAGCACGTGTACGGCGCGCGGCGAGGTGACGATG
>CAYGCW010000229.1:0-4936 GCA_964348465.1 uncultured Acidimicrobiia bacterium
GCGCTGCCAGGTAGGCCTCGATGTCGGGGAGCTCGGGCATTCAGCGAAAGAGGTCGTCGTCGGGGTGGCGGACGAGGTCGGTCCCTCGCCCGTCGCCCGCCAGCTCCAGCCCGCGCACGATGGCCGCGGGGATGTCGTCGGCCTTCCCCATGACGAGGTCGGCGGCGGCCGCCACCTCGTCGGCCACCGCCACCTCGGTGGCTTCCAGCACGCGGCCGGCGGCATCGGGCGTTCCCCGCAGGTCGCGCACGGCCGTCACCCCCGAGACACCGATGGCGACGTCGACGAGGCCCCGCCGCCAGGCGCGTCCGAACGTGTCGGTGATGATCACCCCGACGCCGAACCCCGCCAGCCGAGCCAGCCGGGTGCGGATGGCGTGGGCCGATCGGTCGGGGTCGACCGGCAGGAGGACGGCGGTACCTGGCGCCGCGTTCGAGCGGTCGACGCCGCTGTTGGCGCACACGAACCCGTGGGGGGTCTCGGTGATCACGAGGTCACCCCGGCGCCGCAACACCGCGGCCGCCTGGTCGAGGACCAGGGCGCGGTACTGAGCATCGTCGAGGACCGTGGCAACGGCGCCCTCGGCCTTCGACACGATCTTGTGTGTGACGACGGCCACGTCGCCCGCCACCAGGCCCCCGTGGCCGGCGGCGGCTTCCCAGATGAGGACCGCGACATCGTCCCCGATCCCGACCTCTGCGATCCCGGAGAGCCCGATGACCTGCATCACAGCCAGCGTGCCAGCCGGGCGGCCGCCGCCGCTGTGGCGATCCGGGTGTCGGTGGCTCTCACCTCCACGCCGGCCGGCTCCTCCCCGGCGTCGGCGTCGTCGACGATGAGGGTGTCCACGAGCCCGTCGTAGGCGGCGACGACCCCGGCCGAGCCGGGCGGATACCCCAGCTGCTTCAGCACGTCGGCCGCCGGGCCCTTGAGTGCCCTTCCTCCGATCAAGGGGCTCACCGCGACGACGTGCCGGCGAGCCACCGCCTCCCGCACTCCGGGAACGGCGAGGATGGGCCAGATGGACAGGGGCGGGTTGGAGGGCCCGACGACGACGAGGTCGGCGTCGGCGATGGCATCCAGCACACCCGGAGCCGGCGAGGCCAGCTCGGCCCCCTCGAACCTGAGCTCTGTGACGGTGTCGGCGTGCCGACGCCCGACGAAGTACTCCTGGAACGTGAGCCATCCGGCTTCGGCCGTGCCCACCATGGTGCGAAGGCGGTCGTTGGTCACCGGCAGCACGTGTGCCGTCACCCCCAGCCGCTCGCAGGCGGCGGCAGTGGTGTCGGCCAGCGACCCGCCGCCCGCCAGGGCGAGGGTGCGGACGAGGCAGTTCGCCAGGTCGCGATCGCCCAGCCGGAACGTGGTGTCGATCCCGGCGGCGGCCAGGGTCTCCATCACCGTGAAGGTGTCGTCCCGGATGCCCCACCCGTGGGGCCCTTCGATGTTCGCCAGGGTGTAGACGACGGTGTCGACGTCGGGCGACACGGCCACCCCGTAGATCTCTTCGTCGTCACCGACGTTGACGATCACGGTCACGCGCTCGTAGACGGCGGTCAATCCGCGCGCCAGGCGGGCTCCGCCCACCCCGCCGCTCAGGAGGGTGACATGGCTTGGTTCTTTGGGCTGGCGATGCAGAGACCCCACAATGACCCTCTATGTTCGCGGACCCCGGAGCCGGGGGCGCCGTTCCCAGGGTGGTGACGGTCGTCTTGGTGCGCAACCCCACCGATCTCGGTGAGGGGCTCGACGCGTTGGGCCGGCAAGTCTACGGATCGGCCACCACCATCATCGTGGGTGGCGGGTCGGCCGCCCGCATCGTGGCCGAGGATCAGGACCTTCCGTGGGTCGGGGCCGTCGGCGAGCTCTCCGATGTCATCCCCGCCGACACCACCTACGTGTGGTTCGTCGACGAGCAGGTGAGGCCGCGCCCCGATGCCCTGGGAGCGCTCGTATCCGAGTCGCAGCGAGTAGATGCTTCGGTGGCCGGCTCGAAGGAGCTGCGCCTCGACGATCCGGAGATCCTCGTGTCGGTGGGGATCGCCACCGACGTCTTCGCGGTTCCCTACCTCGGCATCGAGCACGACGAGCGCGACCAGGCGCAGTTCGACGTGATCCGGGATGTGGCCGCCGCCTCGGCCACCTCCCTCCTGGTGAGACGCGACCTGCTGGCGGGCTTGCGCGGGCCGGATGCGCGCCTGGCACCCGAGGCGGCCGGCATCGACTTCTGCTTCCGGGCCCGGTTGCGGGGGGCGCGCATCATCGTGGTGCCGTCGTCGGAGGTACTGGTCCCGGCGCCTCCGCCCGGCCGCCGAACGACGCCGTGGAAGGAGGAAGCGGGCCGCATCCGGGCGATGATCAAGAGCTACAGCGTCGTCACGCTGCTGTGGGCCCTCCCGCTCGCTTTCCTGCTCGGCCTCGTCGAAGCGATGATCGTGCCGTTGGTGGGTCGCTGGACCCTCTTCCGGTGGGCGGCGGCCTGGGGGTGGAACATCGTCATGTTCCCCTCCACGCTGGCGGCCCGCTTCTCTGCGCGTCGCGGCCGGGTGGCGGGAGACGAGGAGCTCTTCCGCTACCAGATGCGAGGGTCGGCCCGCCTGCGAGCCCTGGGGGTGGAGGCGAGCGAGCTGCTGCAGGAGAGGTTGCTGCGGGGCCGGGTCGGGGGCTTGGCCGGGTTCCTCGCCACCGGCCAGGCGGCCGTCCGCAGCGCCGGGTTCATCTGGGGTGCCATCACCGCGGCGCTCGTCATCTTCGCCACCCGGTCCATCTGGTCGGGGCGGCTGCCGGCGGTCGGCTACTCGCTACCGCCGGCCGCCGATGCGTCGGATGTCCTGGGGGCGTACGCCGGGGGCTGGAACCCGGCCGGCCTCGGCACGCTCTGGCCGCTCCGCCCGGCGGTGGGAGTTGTGGCCCTGATCCAGCGGCTGCTGCTCGATCGACCCGAGCTCACGGCCACCGTGGTGACGGTGGTCGCACTGCTGGCGGGAGCGTTCGGTGTCGCCCGGCTGCTGCGCGGCTTCGGCCTGTCGGCCGCCGCTGCCTACCTGGCGGGCGTCATCTACGTAGCGGGGCCGGCCGCTGCTGCCGTCGGTGCAACGACCCACTGGACGGCGCTGGTGGCCCTGGGGCCGCTCCCGTGGGTGCTGCGGCTGGCGCTCCGCCCGTGGCCCCCTCGCCGGCTCGGGCAACTGGGGCGTTTGGCGGCCATGACCATCGTCTCTGGGCTGACCGCCGCCTTCCTGCCGGCAGCCGTCGTGGTGGCTCCGGTCGCCCTGCTGCTGTGGATGATCGTGGGTACCGGCGATCGGTGGGGTGCCGGCGTCAGGGGAGCGGTGACGGCGGCGGCTGCTCTCCCCCTGCTGTTCCCGTGGCTCGGGGTCGTCTCCGTCCCCGAGTATCTGCGGGCCGGGGAACCTGCGTTCTGGTCGCCGTCTCCGTTCTGGGCGGCCGCTCTCGGGGTGGCGGTCCTCGGCGCAGTGGTGGCGGGCGACAGGCTGCTGTCGGGGGTGGCAGGGTGGGGCGGCCTGGTGGCGCTGGCGGGTGCCGGCGCGGCACGGAGTGGCGACTTCGGGTCGGGCACCGAGGTCGAGCTCGCCGGCCTGGTGGCGGCGGCGGTCGGCTCGGCCGTCGTTGCCGGAGCTGCCATCGAGGTCTTCCGGCGGCTCGACGTCCCGGGATGGCGGCGCACCGTGGCCGGTTCGGGAGCCGCCGCCGCCATGGTCGTAGCGGTGGCCGTAGTGCCGTTCGTGCTTCCCGGGCGAGCCGGGCTCCCCGACGACCGGTACCGCGACCTCCTCGAGTTCACGACGGCTTCGGCCGCTCATCCCTCACGGTCGCGGGTTCTCTTGATCGGGTCGGCCGATTCGTTGCCCGGTGAGGCCAGGTCGCTGGACGGCACTGCCTACCGGGTGACGTCGGCGCCCGTTCCGGGTCTGTGGGAAGCCCATCTCGGTGTCGAGCGGCAGGCCGATGCCGCTCTCGAGGGAGTGCTCCGGACCATCGTCGGGGGCGAAACTGCCCGCGCCGGAGAGGCGTTGGCCGGGTTCGGCATCGAGTG
This sequence comes from uncultured Acidimicrobiia bacterium, assembly GCA_964348465.1. Taxonomy (GTDB): domain Bacteria; phylum Actinomycetota; class Acidimicrobiia; order Spongiisociales; family JAOTWH01; genus CAYGCW01. The sequence goes on from CAYGCW010000229.1 coordinate 4,058, forward strand.
GGTGGTGTTCGCCGAGGAGACGGTGTTGGACGTGTTCTTCGCGGGGCAGCTCGACCTGCTCCCGCTTCCCGGTCTCGACGAAACAGCCTTCGTGAACGACGAAGTGGCAGTGCGAGCAGCGGCGTCGTCCGGCGAGCCGTGGGACTGGATCGGACCTGCCTATCGAGGGGAGAGGGCTCCCGGCGAGGCGGTGCGAGTGGCCGAGGCGGCCGATCAACGGTGGGGCCCGGCCGGGTGGGCACAGGCCGGATGGGCCAACGAGATGAGTGCAGCAACGGGGGAAGCATCTTTCTCTGGGCGTCCCGGAATGCGGAACGAGGCGCTGGCGGCGCTCGCCTACCTCGCGCTACTCGTGGCGTTGGCGGTGGCGGGAGCAGGAAGGAGGCGCGGATGAGACGGCTGGCGATCGTCATCCTCCTCGCCGCCGGCGCCACCGGGGTGGCGCTGGCTCCGCGGCCTCCCGATCCGCCGCCCCCCACCGCTCCCGAGCAGCCCGAGACCGCCACGCCGGTTGCCGGGGTGTGGTACTGCCCATGGCTCGAGTCGAGCTTCGAGCGGCAAGGGTCGCTGGCCCTGGTGGCCTCGGTTCCGACCGCCGCCGCGGCCACGTTCCCCAATCCCGAGCCGGGCGGCCAGGCCGACTCGATGACTCTCGATCTGCCGGGCCCCGGTGCTTCCCTGCTGGAGGTGGCGGAAGTCGCTCTGCGGGGGCATGTGCCGGGCTTCGTCGAGTTCAGCGAGGTGGCGACGGCGGCCGGGGTCCTGGTCGAAGGCCCATCGACCCTGATCGCCGATGCGTGCATCGGCTCCGTGCCCAAGGTCTGGTACCTCGTCGGCGGGTCGAGCCGCCAGGGAGAGTCCCTGGTGCTGCGCCTCTTC
>CAYGCW010000230.1:0-2804 GCA_964348465.1 uncultured Acidimicrobiia bacterium
GAGCCGGTGGCCTCGAGCTTGCCGACGGCGGCGATGTCGCCGGTGACGACCTCGTGGACGTCCTCGTGGTCCTTGCCGCGTAGCGCGAACAGGTTGTGCATGCGCCCGGTGGCGCCGCGCTTGGGGTTCTCGAGGTTGATGTCGGCCTTGACGGTGCCGGCGAACACCCGGAAGATCGAGATCCGACCCTGGTAGGGGTCGGAGAGCGTCTTGAAGACGTACGCCAGCACATCCCCGTTGGGATCGGGCGTGAGGCCTTCACCCGCCGCGAGCGGCGGCAGCGCCCTGTCGAGCGGGCTGGGCCCGTCCCGCACCAGCAACTCGGCGAGACGGTCGATGCCGATGAGCTTGGTGGCCGACCCGCACAGAACCGGGAAGATCGTGCCGGCGACGATCCCGGCCCTGAGGCCGGAAACAAGCTGCTCCGCAGTGGGCTCCTCGCCTTCGAAGTACTTCTCCAGCAACTCCTCGTCGTTCTCGACGACGGCCTCGACGAGTCCGGTGTGGACTTCGTCGAACTGGCTCTTGACCTCGTCGGGCACTGGACCTTCGGTGCCGATCGGCTTGCCGTCGGCGTAGAGGTAGGCGTGGTTGGTGACGACGCCCGTGACGCCGTGCAGGTTCTCCTCGGCGCCGACCGGCAGCTCAACCGGGGCGACGCCGGTGCCGAACGACTCCTTGAGCTGGGACAGGACGCGTAGGTAGTCGGATCGCTCGCGGTCGAGCTTGTTGACGAAGAAGGCCCTGGCGATGCCCTCCTCGGCGGCCATGTGCCACACCATCTCGGTCTGCACCTCGACGCCGTCGACGCCGGAGATGACGAACAGGGCCAGGTCGGCGGCGCGCAGGGCGGCCCGCGCCTCCCCGACGAAGTCAGGCGACCCCGGCGCGTCGAGCAGGTTGATCCTGTGACCGTGCCACTCGAACGGGAGGATGCCGAGACTCACCGAACTGTGGCGCTCGACCTCCTCGGGCTCGAAGTCGCTGACGGTGTTGCCATCCTCGACGCGGCCGAGCCGGTTGGTGACGCCTGCTGCGAAGAGGAGGGCCTCGGCTACCGAGGTCTTGCCGGCGCCACCGTGGCCGACGAGGACGACGTTCCGGATCTGCTCTGGGCCCAAACCACGAACCTCCTTCTCAGGGGGCCGATCCTAGTGATCGGGGAGGGGCCTTCTCCCTGTGGTACCTTGCGCGGGAAAGGAGGGCCGTGCTCGAGCTGAAGGCGCGCTCCCGCGTGGGGCAACTGCTCGCGCCCGTGGTGCGCCTTCTCGAGCGCCTGGGCGTCACTCCAACGGTCATCACGCTGTTCGGCCTGTCGGTGATGGTGGTCGGGGCGGTGATCATCGGGGCGGGCCATCCATTCACGGGCTGTGCGGTCGCCGCCGCCGGCGCCGCCCTCGACCTTCTCGACGGACCGCTGGCACGCGCCACCGGCAGGGCCTCCGCGAGGGGCGCCCTCGTGGATACGGTTGCCGACCGGCTCGGCGAGGTGGCGTTGTGGGCCGGCCTGGCCTACTTCGTGGCGGGTGAACCGATGCGCACGGCTCTCTGCATCACGGGACTCGGTGGCTCGGTGCTGGTCACGTTCGTGCGGGCCAAGGCGGAAGCCGCCGGCGTAGAGGGCAAGGGCGGCTGGATGGGCCGCACCGAGCGCCTGATCGTGTTCTTCGTCGGGGTCGGGCTGTCGCCCTACTTGCCGACGCTGGACGGCACGTTGTGGCTCCTGACGTTGCTCACGTTCGCCACGGTCGGCCAGCGCTTCTACTCCACCTGGTCGCAGCTCGACGCGTGAAAGACCGTCTGGCGTACTACGCCGCCCGCCTGGCGACGGGCGCCTTCGGCCTTCTTCCCGAGCCGGTCATGCGCCGCCTCGGCTATGGGGTCGGGTACCTGGCTTCGTACTACCTGCCGGAGAAGATGGCGATGGCCGAGCGACACATGCGCCGGGTCCTCGGGCCCGGCGCCGACGCCACCCGCGCCGCCCGCCGCATGTTCGGCTGGTACGGACGGTACTGGGCCGAGGTCTTCTGGCTGCGGCCCCGCCGCGCTGCGGCGATGCTCGGGCACATCGACGTCACCGGCTGGACGGCCGTCAATACCGCGCTGGCGAAGGGCAACGGCGTGATCTTCGCCTTGCCGCACCTGGGGAACTGGGAGCTGGGCGGCGCCCGCGCCAGAGCCGAAGGCGTGCCGATCCTCGCCGTGGCGGAGGCCCTCGCCAACGAACGCCTCGTGGAGTGGTTCATCGGCATCCGGCGGCGCCTCGGGATCGACGTCGTGATCGCCTCCGAGGGAAGCAAGGTCACCCGGGTGCTGATCGAGCATCTGCGGCGCGGCGGGGCGGTGGGCCTGGTGTGCGACCGCGACCTGAGCGGCCGTGGCGTCACGGTGGAGTTCTTCGGCGAGGAGACGACGATGCCCGCCGGCCCGCTGGCGCTGGCCGATCGGACCGGAGCACAGGTGCTCCCCATGGCCACGTATTTCCGCGACGGACCGGGGCTGCACATGGTGATTCACGATCGGGTCGAGATCCCCGACCTGCCCGGTCGGGACGAGCGGGTGGCGCGCGGCACCCAGGCACTGGCGGCCAAGTTCGAGGAGATGATCTCGGCGGCGCCCCCGCAGTGGCACCTGCTGGTGCCCAACTGGCCGTCGGATCGGGAGGCGGCATCCTGACCGGTCCGGGATAGGGCCGTCTCGCCGGGTACAATTCGGGCGGTTCCCAAGGAGTAGAACGCGTGGAGCGAGGCACGGACCGGGTCAAGCGCGGCCTGGCGGAGATGCTCAAGGGCGGCGTGATCATG
>CAYGCW010000230.1:2829-3868 GCA_964348465.1 uncultured Acidimicrobiia bacterium
CCGACATCCGCGTCCACGGCGGTGTGGCCCGAATGGCAGACCCTTCCATCGTGGAGCAGATACTCGAGGCGGTCTCGATCCCGGTCATGGCCAAATGCCGCATCGGCCACTTCGCCGAGGCGCAGGTGCTCCAGTCGCTCGGGGTCGACTACATCGACGAGAGCGAGGTGCTCACCCCTGCCGACGAAGAGCACCACGTCGACAAGTGGGCGTTCACCGTGCCGTTCGTGTGCGGCGCGCGCGACCTGGGCGAAGCGCTGCGGCGAATCGGCGAAGGCGCTGCGATGATCCGCACCAAAGGCGAGCCGGGTACGGGCGACATCGTCGAGGCCGTCCGCCACATGCGCAAGATGTCGTCGCAGATCCGCCGCCTCGCGAGCATGGGCGACGACGAGCTCATGACCGTCGCCAAGGAGCTGCGGGCACCGTACGACCTCGTGCGCGAGGTGGCGCAGACCGGCAGGCTGCCGGTGGTCAACTTCGCCGCCGGCGGTATCGCCACGCCGGCCGACGCGTCGCTGATGATGCAGCTCGGCTGCGACGGGGTCTTCGTCGGCTCGGGGATCTTCAAGAGCGGTGATCCGAGCGTGCGCGCCCATGCCATCGTCGAGGCCACGACCTACTACCAGGACCCCCAGATCGTCGCCAAGGTCTCGCGCAACCTCGGTGAGCCGATGGTGGGCATCAACGTCGACAGCCTGGCGCCCGGCGAGCGGATGCAAGAGCGGAGCGAGTAGCCGTGCGCGTCGGCGTGCTGGCGCTGCAGGGCGACTTCCGGGAGCACATAGCCATGTTCCATGGGATGGGGGTCGAGGCAGTCGAGGTGCGCAAGCCAGAGCAGCTCGATGGGATCGACGCCGTGGTTATCCCGGGAGGCGAGTCGACAACGATCGGGAAGCTGGCCGTTCGCTACGGGCTGCTGGAACCGCTGCGGCGCAGGATCGGCGCGGGGATGCCGACGCTCGGCACCTGTGCCGGGATGATCTTGCTGGCCCGCGACGCCGCCGGACACGACCAGCCGCTACTCGAGGTGCTCGAC
>CAYGCW010000230.1:3878-4879 GCA_964348465.1 uncultured Acidimicrobiia bacterium
GGAATTTATCTGCGCTGATGATGAGGATGCGACCATGCGCCGGGATGATCTTCTTGGGGGCAGCGACCACCGGGCACGAACAGCCTCAGCTCGGGGTGCTCGACGTGGTGGTGGAGCGCAACGCCTTCGGCCGTCAGGTCGAATCGTTCGAGGAGGACCTCGAGGTGGCCGGTCTCGACGAGCCGGTCAAGGCCGTGTATATCCGGGCGCCGTGGATCGAGAAGGTCGGTTCCGGTGTCGAGGTGCTTGCCCGATCCGGCGACCACCCCGTGATGGTGCGCCAGGAGAACGTGCTGGCGACGGCGTTCCACCCCGAACTGACCGGCGACACGCGGATCCATACAATGCTCGTCGAGATGGCGTCGATGGCGAGGGACTGATGTCCGGTCATTCCAAGTGGTCCACCATCAAGCGCAAGAAGGGCGCCAAGGATGCGGCGCGCGGCAAGGTCTTCGCCAAGATGGCACGCGCCATCGAGGTGGCGGCGCGCGCAGGAGGGGGCGATCCGGCCGCCAACGCCACGCTGGCGACGATGATCGACAAGGCGAAGTCGGCCGGAGTGCCCAAGGACAACATCGAGCGCGCCATCAAGCGGGGCACCGGCGAGGTCGAGGGCGCCGTCTACGAGGAGGTGTGGTACGAGGGCTATGCGCCGGGCGGCGTGGCGCTCTACGTCCATGTGCTCACCGACAACCGCAACCGGGCGGCTTCCGAGGTCCGGTCCACGCTGACCCGCAACGGCGGCAGCCTCGGGGAGCCCGGTTCGGTGGCGTATCTCTTCGCCCCCAAGGGCTACTTCCTGGTCGACGGCGACGAGGACGACGTGATGATGGCGGCCCTGGAAGGCGGCGCCGAAGATGTCGCCGAGTCGGGCGAGATGTGGGAGATCACCACCGGACTCGCCGACTTCAAGAAGGTCAACGACGCTCTAGAGGTGGCGGGTCTCGCGGTGGAGACGGCCGAAGTCACCCAGATGCCGTCGGCGAGCGTACCCGTCGACG
>CAYGCW010000231.1:0-4849 GCA_964348465.1 uncultured Acidimicrobiia bacterium
GGCGTCGGCGTACTTGTCCCAGCCGGTGTCGGCGGAGCTGACGGTCACGGCGAAGGTGTAGGTGCCGTCCGGCTGCGAGCGGACGGTGACGTCCACGACGTCCGCGCAACCGCCGGGGGCCGTGGTCGCTGCTGGACCGGCCGGCGTGCTGTCTCCACAAGCGACGGCGACCAGGGCGAGCGCAACGGCGACGATACGCGTCATGTCCCTCCCTACCGTACTGGTCGCAACGCGAAGCGTTGGGGCGTAAGCTGGACGCATGACCGAGTTCACGATCCGCATCGCCAACCGGCCGGGGGCCCTGGCGATGCTGGCCGAGGCCATGGGCGGCGCCGGCGTGAACATCGAGGCCCTGGCCGGCTTCGGGATCGACGGCGAAGGGGTGGTCCACCTGATCGTCGATGACGAGCCGACGGGCCGGGCGGTGCTGAAGAGACTGGGCATCCGCTTCACCGAGCGGGAGGTGCTGACGACCATCCTCCCCCACCGGCCCGGCGCGCTCGGCGCCATGGCCCGGCGCCTCGCAGACGCCGGCATCAACATCGATGCCATCTACCTGCTGCGCAGCAGGCCCGAGGGTCTGGAATTCGCGTTCGGCGTCGACGAGAGCGAGGGCGTGGCCGGGCGCCTCGCCGGCTGAAGCCGGGCGAGGGGAACGGGAGCCGGGATCGGGGCGACGGCGGGTGAGGGTGCCGCAACGTCACGCATCGGGGCCGGTTTGATGCGCCTGCGGCGGCAGCGCCACCAGCCCGACGCGACAGAGTGGGTCGGCGACCGGGTCCCGCTCTCGCGCTGCGAGGGCAGGGCGAGGAGCACCTGGAAATACCCGGTTGGGTCGTGGTAGCCCGGTACCTTGGGAAACATGCGGATCGCATCGCTCGTTCCCAGCGCCACCGAGACCCTGTTCGCGGTCGGGAAGGGCTCCGAGATCGTCGGGCGAACTCACGAGTGCAACCATCCGCCCACCGCGCAGCGGGTACCGGCCGTCACTACAGACCTGATCGAGCCGGGACTGCCCCCCGCCGAGATCGATGCCGCCGTGCGGAACCGTGTTCGCGACCAGCACACTATGTACCGGCTCGACACTGCGCGGCTGCGCGCCCTGAGGCCGGACGTCGTCATCACGCAGGCCTTGTGCGAGGTGTGTGCGGCGCCGCGGCGAGCCGTCGACCAGGCGCTGTGCACGCTGCCGGCGACCGCCCGGATCGTCGCGACCGACCCCCAACGTCTCGAAGATGCATGGGACAGCATCGCGGTGATCGGCGAGGCGGCCGGCGCCGCCGACGAGGGGGCCACCCTCGCCGGTGAGATCCGCCGCCAGCTCGTCCGGCTTCGCAAGATGCTCGAGGGCAGGGAGCGACCGCGAGTGGCGATCATCGAGTGGCCCGACCCCCCGTACGCGCCGGGCCACTGGGTACCTGACATGGTCGAGGCGGCCGGCGGCGTGAACGTCTTCGGCGAAGCCGGGGGGCGCTCGATTCCCACCCCGCTGAGCCGGGTAGCGGACGCCCGGCCGGACGTCGTCGTGCTCGCCTTCTGCGGATACGGCTTGCTCGAAACCCAAGCACAGCTACGGGGCCTGGCGCGCCATGCGGGCTGGAGGCGGATCGCCAGGTCGGCTCGGGTGATAGCCGCCGACGGCTCCGCATACTTCAGCCGCCCCGGTCCCCGCCTCCTCGACGGCATCGGCCTCCTGGCATGGGCCATGCACGGCATCCACCCTGGTCTCCAACCACCGCCGGGCCGCGGGGCCGAGCTGATCGAGGCAGGGTGGGTGGACCTGGCCTCGCTGCCGGCACGGACCCGAAGCTCCGCCTGACCGTCGCCGGCTGCACGAGTCAATCGTCCGACCCGCCCGCTAGCCCCCGGCGCGCTCGCGGTGCAGAGATGGGTGGGGACGCCGTGGACGATCGCCGCGGTGGCGGCGGTCCGTGACCCGATCGCGGAGGGGGCGGGTCACGTGGTCCGTAGCCCGCTCCTCTGCCGCGGCAAGCCGGGCGGCGGCCTCCTCCTCGGTGAGGTTCCCACCGGCGACGGCGTCCTCGAGCCGCTCGGCGAGCGGCTCCACCAGGGCGTCGACGACGTCCTCCGCTGCCACCCCCCGGGCCGCCGCGACATCGGCGAGGCTCTGCCCGGTGGCCGCCGCCTCCCATAGCTCCTGCTCGGATACGTCGAGCGTCTCCAGGACGGCGTCCTTCTGAGCCGCGCGCCTGCGAAGTTGCTGGCGGTGCCGCTCGAGCCGCTCGATGCGCTGATCCAGGATCGGGGTATCGCTGGCGACCCGGTCGAGCACGCGAACAGTGGCGTGCTCCAGCCGCTCGGCCGCCTCCTCCTCCGAGAGTTCGCCGGCTGCGACCGCGTGCGCCAGCCGGCGACGGAGCGGCGCCAACAACAGGTCGACCACCCGGTCGATCGCAATCCCGCCCTGCTCCGCCAACGCGGCGACGCTGGTGCCCGCCGCCAGCTCCTCGACGATCTCGCCCGGCGGCAGGCCGATCAGCTCTGCCAGCGCCCCCAGGAGGTCGGCGGACGGCGGGCGCACATCCTGAGCCGGCAGCGAGTCGGCGAGGCGGTCCGCCACCGCGGCGGCCTGCGCGGCGGTGATCGTGCCTTCTTCGACGAGGGGCGCCAGCAGGTCGAGGATGTGCTCGTACGCGCCGCGGGGAACGTCCGGCGCGCTCGGGTCGGCGTCGCCGGTCTCCGCCAGCGCCAGCCCTCCCATCGCCAGTGCCACCGCCACGACGAGCAGGAGCGCGCCGTTGAGCGCTCTCCCCACTCGCTTGCTCACCCGGCCTCCTCTCCGTGGAACCCGACCAGCATCACAGGGACTTGTTCGAGGAGTGTGAGGGCCGCCTTCGAAGTACGTGCGATCACGGAGCGGCGGCGATCCGGAATTGCGTCTCGTAGAGGGTGGCGTACAGACCGCCGGCCTCCGCCAGGTCGGCGTGGCTGCCCTGCTCCACGATGCGTCCATCGTCGATCACGAGGATGGTGTCGGCGGCCAGGATCGTGGAGAGGCGATGCGCGATGACCAGGGCCGTGCGGCCCCGCATCAGCCGCTCCAGCGCCTCTTGCACCAGAGCCTCGGAGCGGGCGTCGAGGTGGGACGTCGCCTCGTCGAGGATGAGTATGCGGGGGTCCTTGAGGATCACCCTGGCGATCGCCACCCGCTGCTTCTCTCCGCCCGAGAGCCGGTAGCCACGCTCGCCGACGATCGTGTCGTAGCCGGCCGCGAGACCGGCGATGAACTCGTGGATGTTGGCCGCCCGGCAGGCTTCGACGAGCTCGGCGTCGGTGGCGTCGGGCCGGGCGTAGCGGAGGTTGGCGGCGATCGTGTCGTGAAACAGGTACGGCTCCTGCGTGACGACGCCGACTGCCTCGGCCAGCGACCCCAGCGTGACTTCCCGTACGTCCCTGCCATCGATGCGTACCCCGCCGCGGGTGACGTCGTAGAGGCGCGGCACCAGGTAGGTGATCGTCGTCTTGCCGGCGCCGGACGGCCCGACCAGTGCCACGAGGGTGCCGGGAGCGACCCCGAACGAGACGCCGGACAGCGCCCACGAGCGGGGGGCCGCCACGGCCTCGCCCTCCGCCCCGACCGGGAGCGTCGGCGCCCACCACGAGAAGCGTCGCACCTCGTCGAGCGCCCCCGCCCCCGACTCCTGGTAGCTGAACCAGACGTCCGCGAACTCCACTGCGCCCGCCACGTCCTTCAACTCGATCGCGCCGGGCCGGTCGGTGATCGGGTTGGGCAGATCCAGCACCTCGAACACCCGCTCGAACGACACCAGCGACGTGGCGAACTCCACTCGGGCGTTGGAGAGGGCCGACAGCGGCCCGTACAGGTTGGCCAGCAGCGCCGAGAGGGCGACGACGTCGCCGACGTCGAGCTCACCGCGGATCACCAACACGGCGCCGAACCAGAAGACCAGCGCGGTCCCGAGGGCGCTCATCAGGCCAAGAGCCATGAAGAACCACCGACCGACCAGCGCCCGGCGCACGCCGAGGTCGCGCACACCGCGGGCCGCACCCGTGAATCTCCGGCCCTCCTGCGTGCCGCGCCCGAACAGCTTCATCAGCAGCGCGCCGCTGACGTTGAGCGTCTCGTTGAGAACGGCGTTCATCTCGGCGTTGCGATCCATCTGCTCCCTGGAAACCTGCCGCAGGACCTTGCCGACCCGCCGCGACGCCACGATGAAGAGAGGCAGGATCGCCACCGCCAGCAGCGTCAGCCGCCATTCGAGCTGGAGCATCACTACGAACGTGGCGACCGCGGTGACGCTGTTCGACGCGATCGTGACCATCGTGCCGGTGACTGCCTGCTGGGCGCCGATCACGTCGTTGTTGAGCCGCGACATCAACTCGCCGGTCTTCGTCGCAGTGAAGAACGCCAGCGGCATCCGCTGCAGGTGATCGAAGAGCTGGCGCCGCAGGTCGAAGATCACGCCCTCCCCCACCGACGCCGACGCCCACCGCTGCGCCACGCCGAATATCCCGCTCAGGAGAGGCACCGCCACCATGCCGATTCCGAGCAGCGTGACCCGCCTCAGATCTTCGGCGGGGATCGCGACGTCGATCAGGTCGCGCATCAGCAGGGGCGGGGCGAGCGTGAGCAGGGAGATGACGAGGATCGTGCCGAGGATGACCCCCAGCCGGCCGAGGTAGGGACGGCCGTACCTGGCGACGCGCCGCAACAGATCCCGGTCGACGCGCGGCCGGTCCTGCTCCTCGTCGTACCTGATGTACGACCACCATCCGCCGGAGTGGAAGATAGGCGACCTCCTGACGCCGCTCCCAACCTACCGGACGGTCTGCGACGGTCATGCGATCCGGCAGGCCGAGAGGGCCA
>CAYGCW010000232.1:0-4838 GCA_964348465.1 uncultured Acidimicrobiia bacterium
TGGCTGTTCGACCAGTGGGAGGCAGTCGACCGCTGGATCGACGAGAAGAAGACGGGTGCGGCGTGATCGAGGTGCTGGCGGTCAACGCCGGCGTCGTCGCCGTGGCGATGCTCCTGCTGTGGCTGCTGAGCCTGGCGCTGCGGGACGCGTCGATCGTGGACATCTTCTGGGGCCTGGGCTTCGTGCTGGTGGCCTGGGCGACCTACTTCGTCGCCGACGGCGCCACCGACCGGCGGATCCTGTTCGTGGCGCTGGTGACCTTGTGGGGCCTCCGCCTGGCCACCTATCTGGGCTGGCGGAACATCGGCAAGCCCGAGGATTACCGCTACCGGGCGATGCGGAAGCGGCACGGAGACCGATTCTGGATCGTCAGCGCCTACACCGTCTTCGGCCTCCAGGGCGTGCTGATGTGGATCGTGTCCCTGCCCGTCCAGGCGGGCCAGGTGCCGGCCACGCCCAGTGGTCTGACCTGGCTGGACTACGCCGGCATCGCCTTCTGGATCGTCGGGCTGTTCTTCGAGACCGTCGGCGATCTGCAACTCGCTCGCTTCAAGGCGAACCCCGCCAACGAGGGTCGGGTGATGGACCGGGGCCTGTGGCGCTACACCCGCCACCCCAACTACTTCGGCGATTTCATGGTGTGGTGGGGCCTCTATCTGGTGGCCCTTGCCACCGGCGACGCCTGGTGGACGATCATCGGACCCGTCGTGATGTCGGTGCTGCTCATGCGGGTGTCCGGCGTGGGGATGCTGGAGCGGTCGCTGCGCAAGCGCAAGCCGCAGTACGAGGACTACGTTCGCCGTACCAACGCCTTCTTCCCAGGGCCACCCAAGGGGGCCTGACCCGTGTTCGAGAGGTTCACCGACGGCGCCCGCCGCGTGGTGGTGCTGGCCCAGGAACAGGCCCGGATCCTGAACCACAACTACATCGGCACCGAGCATCTCCTCCTGGGACTCCTCACCGATGCGTCCGCGACCGAGGTGCTACTCCGCCTCGGGGTGGACCCGGCGGCCGTCAAGTCCGACGTGGAGGCCACGATCGGGCGCGGCCCTCACCCTCCCAGCGGCCACATCCCCTTCACCCCGGGCGCCAAACGGGCCCTGGAGCTGAGCTTGAGGGAGGCACTCCAACTCGGCCACCGCGACATCGGCACCGAGCACCTCCTCCTCGGCCTGATTCGCGAGGGCGGCGGGGTGGCGGCGGTGGTGGCGGAACGGCAGGGGGCCGTCCTGGAGGAGGCGCGCCGGGTCGTCAGGGAGCGGCAGCAGGCCACGGCCGCGCCCGCGGGGGAAGAGACCGCGCCGGCGACCGCCATGTTGTCGGAGCCACCTCCCTTTCGTATGCCCGAGGCCCAGGGAGCGGTCGTCCCCATCGGCGGCGACGGCGTCGCCTGGATCGCCGGCGGCGCTGCGGCAATCCTGCTGGCGCTGCTGGCGATCGCCGCCCTGCTCGTCGACAGGCCGCCGTCAGGCCTGGCCAGGGCAGGAATCGTCGTGCTGATCGTGACCGTCGTGCAAGTAGCAGCGGCGGCATTACTCGCCCTGGCCAAGCGCTCCCCGGCTGTACCGCGGGCGACGGCGTGGCTCGCTCGCGGCTCCTTGGCCTGGCTGACGGCCGCGGTCGTGCTGTTCCTGCTGGACGCCCTGCTGGCTTGACCTCGGTCAGGTCACCTGCCGCAACCGGTCGGCGGTGACGTCGTACACGAACCCCCGCACCCGGTCGCGCGAGGGCAGCCACGGGTTCGCCGCCACCGCTTCCACCCCGGAGCGCACGGCGTCCTCCAGAGACTCGAACGAACCGAATCCGAACTGGGGGGCCTTACCGGCGTCGGCGGCGATCTCGCCGCGCAGGCGGTCCTCGTCAAGGCCGAGCATCCCGCAGCCGGTGTGCATCACGACCATCACCTCACGGGTCCCGAGCCGCCGCTGCGACACGATCAGCGACCGGATCACGTCGCTCGTGACGAGGCCGCCGGCGTTGCGGATCACGTGGACGTCTCCCCTCTCGAAGTCGCGGAACGCGAGCGGGTCGATGCGGGCATCCATACACGTCACCACGGCCGCGCGGCGCCGCGGCTCCGGACCGGTGTCCATCCCGCCGACTCGCTGCCGGCTGCGCCGTAGCAACTCCTCGCTGGGCGATCGGGAACGGGCCATGGCGGCAGGGTACCGGTCCGTCCCGCCGACCTGCGTCGCGCCCGGTACCCTGGCGCCCATGCCGCACCGCCGCCACCTCCCGACGCGCTGGACGATCGGGCGCGTCCAGAACCCGGTGCGGGGTCTCTTGCACGGTCCGGCGGCCCTGGCCGCCCTCGCCGGACTGGCGTGGCTGCTGTTCGACAGTCCCGGCGGGATCTCCCGCAAGGCGGCATTGGCCGTGTTCGGGCTGTCGCTGGTGGCGCTGTTCACGATCAGCACGCTGTACCACACGGTGCCGTGGCGGCGCATCTGGAAACTCCGAATGCAGCGCGCCGACCACGCCGCCATCTTCGCGGTCGTCGCCGGCAGCTACACGCCACTGGCGGTGATCGTGTTCGATGGCTGGCTGACGTGGGTGACGCTGGCCATGGCCTGGGGCATCGCCGCCGTCGGGGTGGCGCAGCTGGCGTTCTTCCCGCGCGAGACGGTGGCGTTCTCGATCGCCCTCAACACCACGCTCGGCTGCCTGGCGGTGCTCTTCCTCAAGGCACTGGTGGACCGGCTGCCATGGACCGCGATAGCGCTGCTCATGCTGGGTGGAGTGCTCTACCTCGTCGGGATGATCGCGCTCGTCAGCCGCCGGCCGCGGCTGTGGCCGCGGGTGTTCTCGTACCACGAGGCATTCCACGTGCTGGTGGTGGCGGCCGCCGCCGTGTACTGGTTCACGATCTGGCGCTGGGTGGCCCCGTTCGCGGCCTGAGGCGAATGCCCCTCAGGCGGGGTACACCTCCGGGTTGGCGCACGCCGGCATCCGCTCGCCTCTCAGGCCGGCGACGAGGTTGGCCTCGGCGAGGTCGGCCATCGCAACACGCGCCCGGCGGGATGCGCTGCCGAGGTGCGGGATCACCACGCAGTTGGGGAGCGTCAGCAGCGGGGCGTCGGCGGGAATCGGCTCGGGATCGGTGACGTCGAGTCCGGCGGCCGCGATCCCGCCCGAGCGCAGCGCCGCATAGAGAGCGGCCGGGTCGACGATCGGGCCGCGGGCGGCGTTGACCAGCACCGCGGTCGGTTTCATCCGGGCCAGGGCATCGGCGTCGACGAGGTGCCGGGTCTCGTCGGTGAGCGGCACCAACAGCACGACGTGGTCGGCCTCAACGAGCAGGTCGTCGAGAGACCGGTACCCGGCGCCCAGCTCTTCCTCTGCTGCGGGATCAGGCCGCCGGTTGTGGTAGATCACCCGCATGCCGAAACCGGCGGCCCGCCGGGCCACCGCCCTGCCGATCCGGCCCAGACCCACGATCCCGATCGTCGAGCCGTGCACCTCCTCCCCGAGCAGCAGCCCGGGATCCCAGGGCCCCCACTCCCCCGCCTTGACGAAGTCCGCGCCTTCGACCACTCGCCGGGCGGCGGCCAGCAGCAGTGCGAACGCCAGGTCGGCGGTCGTCTCGGTCAGCACTTCGGGCGTGTGGCCAACCGGGATGCCCCGCGCCGTACACGCAGCCAGGTCCACGTTGTCGACGCCCACGGCCATCGTGCTGATCGCCCGCAGGTCGGGCGCCCGATCCAGCAACGCGGCGTCGATCGGGTCGGTGAGCATGCAGTAGAGACCGGCGGCGCCGTGCACCCGCTCGTGGAGCAGATCGGGGGGAATCGGCTCGCCGCCCTCCCACACCCAACAGTCGAAGCGGGCTCGCAGGCGGTCGACGGCGCCTCCCGGCGGGACCCGCGTCACGACCACGGGATCGCCTGCCACGTCAGACGCGCTTGAAGAGCACGCCCACGGCCATCAGGATGCCGCCCGCGGCCGTGATCCAGAACGCGACGTCCTCGAAGTCGGTGAGGTCGGCGGCGTCGACGAACCCGAGCTGGATGACGATCCCCAGCGCGATCAGAAGCAGGCTCAGTCCGAACGTCGCCCTGGTGGGCGGTGTCAGTCGGAACACGTCAACTCCCGTCTGTCGGTCCCGTTCCGAGCGGGAGGCTAACTGTCCCCGACGATGCCACGAAGCTTCGCGAGCTGAGTCCTGACGCTGTCGAACGAGCCGCCGCCGGGGGTATGGCGGCGCCGGATCGACACCGCCGGGTCGGCGAACTGGACGTCGTCGGACGCGAAGCGGTCGTCGACCCCGACCAGCTCCAGCGGGCCGAGATCGTTGAGCGTTCGCCCATCCTCCTCGAGCTGCACCACGAAGCGGCCGACGATCTCATGGGCCTCGCGGAACGGCACGCCACGCTCCACCAGCAGCTCAGCCAAGTCCAGGGCGGTCACCCACGGCGACGGCGGCGGCGGATGCAGCGCGGCGGCGGCCACCATCTCCGTCAACGCCTCCAGCGCGCCGGCGAGCGCGTCGTCGGCGTGGAACACCGCCTCCTTGTCCTGCTGGAGATCCCGGTTGTAGGAGAGCGGCAGGCCCTTCTGCAGCGCCAGCAGCGCGGCCACGTCGCCGATCGCGCTCGCGGCCTTGCCGCGCGCCAGCTCGGCGATGTCCGGGTTCTTCTTCTGCGGCAGCGCCGACGAGCCGGTGGTGTGGCGGTCGGCGAAGGTCGCCCAGCCGAATTCGGGCGTCGCCCACAGGACGAGCTCCTCGGCCAGCCGTGACAGATGGGCCATCGCCTGGGCACAGCAGAAGGCGTATTCGGCGACAACGTCGCGGGCCGCCACCGCATCCAGCGAGTTGTCGAACACGCCTTCGAAGCCGA
>CAYGCW010000233.1:0-478 GCA_964348465.1 uncultured Acidimicrobiia bacterium
GGAGCACCTCGAGACCTGCGATCTGACCCGCATCTTTGGTGGCCTGCCGCTGGGCGTCGCCGAAGTAAGCCGGCACGGTGATGACCGCTTGGGTCACCTCGTCGCCGAGGAAAGCCTCAGCGTCGCGCTTGAGCTTCTGGAGGATGCGCGCCGAGATCTCCTGGGCGGTGTACTCCTTGCCGTCGACCTCGATGCTCCAGTCGGTGCCCATGTGTCGTTTGACGGAGCGAATGGTGCGATCCGGGTTGGTGATCGCCTGGCGTTTGGCGACTTCCCCGGTCAGCACCTCGCCGCTCTTCGAGAACGCCACGACGCTGGGGGTGGTGCGGTGCCCCTCGGCGTTGGGGATGACGGTGGGCTCGCCGCCTTCGAGGACGGCGATGACGCTGTTGGTGGTTCCGAGGTCGATGCCTACTGCGCGTGCCATGGTGTCACAGGTTCCTTCGCTCGACGATGTTCGTGATGGTTCCGGCCGCAG
>CAYGCW010000233.1:488-4822 GCA_964348465.1 uncultured Acidimicrobiia bacterium
GAGGTCGATGCCTACTGCGCGTGCCATGGGGGTGGATCTCCTGATGTCGAGGATGCTTGGATAACGTTTAGCGTGATCGCAGTTTATAACTTGAGTCGAGTATTGTCATATTCCCGCATTCTGGTCTGTGGCGGGCCGTTGGTACCCCGGCCGGATCGAGGCCCACACCCGGCCCCGTAGAATGGATGCCCCGATTCCTGGAGACCCGCCATGGCCGTGACTTCGACGATGCTGCCGCTCGGAACGCCCGCCCCCGACTTCAAGCTGCGCGACACCGTGAGCGGGCAGACCGTTTCGGTGGGGGACTACGAGGGGCGCAAGGCGCTGCTGGTGATGTTCCTCTGCAACCACTGCCCCTACGTTCAGCACGTGCGGCACGCCCTCGCCGAACTGGGCACGGACTACGCCGGGGCGGACATCGGCATCGTCGCCATCAGCTCCAACGACGCCCAGGCCTACCCCAGCGACGGACCCGAGGCGATGGCCGAGGAGGCCGCTCAGATCGGCTACCCCTTTCCGTATCTCTTCGACGAGACCCAGGAGGTCGCCAAGGCGTACACGGCCGCCTGCACGCCGGACTTCTTCCTGTTCGACGAGGCCCGCAAGCTCGTGTATCGCGGCCAGCTCGACTCCAGCCGGCCCGGCAGCCTCACCAAGGTGACGGGCGAGGACCTGCGGGCGGCGATCGACGCCGTGCTGGCCGGTGAGCCGGTGCCTGCGGATCAGCGGCCGAGCATGGGCTGCAGCATCAAGTGGAAGCCGGGCAACGCCCCCGCCTACGCCACCTGAGACCGCGGCCGGCGGCGGCGGCCGGCCGATCCGACTCCTGCTGAACAGTCGATTAACTATCAGGACCGAGGTGGCGCGGCCCGGGAGATACGCCGTACGCTGACGGTCATGAGCGCCCAGGACCCAGTCGACGTCGGACGTTCGGGCCCGCGGGCAGCCGTCGCCGGCGCTCTCACCGCGGCGATCGCCCTCGGCGCCGCCGAACTGCTGGCAGGACTGCTCGACGCCGGCTCGTCGCTGGTGGTCGCGGTCGGCGACCTCGTCATCGACTTCGCTCCACCCCTCCTCGAGGACACCGGCATCGCCCTCTTCGGGACGAACGACAAGCTCGCCCTGATCGTCGGCACCGTGATCCTGTCGCTGCTCTTCGGGGCGGTGCTCGGCCGGGTCGCGGCGCGCCGATTCTGGGCGGCGGTGGCAGGTCTGGCTGCGTTCGGTGCAGTCGGGGTCTGGGCCGCCTCCCGCAGCCCCATGATGAAGACACCCACGGCCGTGGTGGTCTCGCTCGGGGCGGTGGCCGCCGGGGTCGCGGCCCTGTGGCTGCTGATCCGGAGGGCGACGCCGGCAGACGCCGACGACCCCGCGGCGATCACCTCCTCGCGCCGGGCGTTCCTGGGGGCGAGCGCCGGTGCGCTGGCGGTGGCGGCGGCGTCGGCCGCCGGCGGTCGGTGTCTGCTACAACGGTCGCGGCGAGTGCTGGCCGCCGGGCGCGAGGAGGTGATCCTCCCCGCCGCCGACGAGCCCGCGGCGCCGGCGCCGCCGGCCGCGTCCATCGCCGTGGCCGGCATCTCCCCGGTCATCACACCGAACGACGACTTCTACCGCATCGACACGGCTCTCGTCGTGCCGCGGGTCGACCCGCGCGACTGGGAGCTTCGCATCATGGGGATGGTCGAGCGGCCCTACCGTCTCAACCTCACCGAGTTGCTGGCCATGCCGATGATCGAGCGTTACGTGACCCTCGCATGCGTGTCCAACCGGGTGGGCGGTGACCTGGTCGGCAACGCCCTGTGGCGGGGCGTCCCCCTCGCGCACATCCTGGAGCGAGCCCGACCGGAGCCGGCGGCGACGCAGATCGTAGGCCGGTCGGTCGACGACTTCACGGTGGGCTTCCCGACGGCGGTGGCGCTCGACGGCCGGGAGGCGATGGTGGCGGTCGGCATGAACGGCGAGCCGCTGCCGTTCAACCATGGCTTTCCCGCCCGCCTCGTCGTGGCCGGGCTGTACGGCTACGTGTCGGCGACGAAGTGGCTGGCGGAGATCGAGCTGACGACACTGGAGGGTTTCGACGCGTATTGGGTGCCGCGCGGCTGGGCCAAGGAGGCGCCGATCAAGACCCAGGCGCGGATCGATCTGCCGTCCCGCCGGACGCTCCAGGCCGGCCCGCAGCCGGTCGCCGGCGTGGCGTGGGCACCCAACCGGGGGATCTCACGCGTCGAGGTCCGCATCGACGACGGCGAGTGGCGCGAGGCGCAGCTGGCGGCGCCGCTCAGCTCCGACTCCTGGGTGCAGTGGATCTACGAGTGGCAGGCCGAGCCGGGCGATCACTTCATCGAGGTGCGGGCCACCGACGGCGACGGCGTCACTCAGACTGCGGAGCTGTCCGCGCCGAGGCCGGACGGCGCCACCGGGTACCACCTGGTGCGGGTCGAGGTCGTGGCGGCGTGAAGCCCTGCGGCTAGCCTCTCCGCCATGACCGCGCTGCTCGACCACGACCGGGTGGTCATCAACCAGAAGGCCAAGCTCATCGAGCTGGTCAACGAGTACAAGATCCGCGACCCCGAGGGCAACGAGATCGGGGTGATCCGCCAGGAGGGCCAGTCCCGGCTCAAGAAACTGGCACGGGTCGTCACGTCTCTGGACCAGTTCATGACGGTCAACCTGGGGGTATACGACGCCGGAGGCACCAAAGTCCTCGGTCTCATCAGGCCGCGCAAGCTCATGAAATCGCAAGTGCTGGTCGAGGACGGCGACGGCCGGCCGCTTGGCCGAATCGTCCAGCAGAACGTGGTCGGGAAGATCCGGTTCGGGTTCGAAGACTCGATGGGTCAGCAGGTCGGCGAGATCCGGGCCGAGAATTGGCGGGCATGGGACTTCGCCATCGTCGACGCCGGCGGCACGGAGGTCGGGCGGATCACGAAGACCTGGGAGGGCCTGGCCAAGACGCTGTTCACCACGGCAGACGACTACCTCGTCGAGCTGGGCCCGGGGGCG
Source organism: uncultured Acidimicrobiia bacterium (assembly GCA_964348465.1). Lineage (GTDB taxonomy): Bacteria > Actinomycetota > Acidimicrobiia > Spongiisociales > JAOTWH01 > CAYGCW01. The sequence continues at coordinate 3,492 of CAYGCW010000233.1, forward strand.
TTCGGCGCCCTGCGGCTGCTGGCGTTTGCTGCGGCCGCCGCCGTCGACACCGCCCTCAAGCAGGACGCCCGGGGGCTCGGCTAGCGGGCGCCGGGCTCGTCGAGAGCTGGGAGCACTCATGACCTACCCGACCGAAGAGGCCCGCCGTCGGTACGCCTTCCGGCCATACGCGCTGCCCGCCCGGACCGAGGAGGAGATGCTGGCGCGCGGGCGCCGGTTCGCGGCGCTGATGGCGGAACGGCGCAGCGTCCGCCAGTTCAGCGACCGGCCCGTACCCAGGGAGATGATCGAGCTGGCGGTGGCTGCGGCCGCGACGGCGCCCTCCGGCGCGCACCGCCAGCCCTGGCGCTTCGTCCTCGTCGGCGATGCCACCCGCAAGCGCCAGATCCGGGAGGCGGCCGAGGCCGAGGAGCGGGTCAACTACGAAGGCGGCCGGCTCCCGGACGACTGGCAGGAGGCGCTGGCGCCCCTGGGCACGAGCTGGGAGAAGCCCTACCTGGAGGTTGCGCCGTGGCTGGTGGTCGTGTTCGAGGAGCGGTATGGCATCGCGCCGGACCGCTCCCGGCGGAAGAACTACTACGTGAAGGAGAGCGTTGGCATCGCCTGCGGCATCTTCATCGCTGCCTTGCACGACATGGGCCTGGCCACGCTCACCCACACCCCGAGCCCGATGGCGTTCCTGTCCCGCATCCTGGGCCGCCCCCGCAACGAGCGCCCGTTCGTCCTGTTCCCCGTCGGCTACCCCGCCCGCGACTGCGTGGTCCCCGTGCTGGAGCGCAAGACTCTGCGAGAGGTACTCGGGGAGTAGGGATCGGCTCCTACCACAGATCCTGTTCACGGAGGCCGAAGGCGGGATGGCGGAGCTTGCTGAGGGCGCGCTTCTCGATCTGGCGGATGCGCTCGCGGGTCAGCTCGAATTCGTCGCCGATCTCGTCGAGGGTACGGGGGACGCCGTCGCCGAGGAAGCCGTAGCGCATGGTGAGGATCTTGGCTTCCCGGTCGGGCAGGCGGCGGATGGCGCTCTCCAGCGCCCCGGCGGTCTCGCGGCTCTCGGCGAGCGTGTGGGGATCATCGGCCTCGTCGTCGGAGATGAAGTCGCCGAACTGAGCCCCGTCTTCGCCCACCGGCTGCTCGATCGAGATGGCGTCTGCGACCGTGAGGGCCTTCTCGACGGCCTCGACGTCGAGACCCGATTCCTCGGCGATCTCCTCGGGCTTCGGGTCGCGGCCCAGGCGGGCGGCAAGCGCACCGGCCGAAGCCTTCACGGTGCCGACGGTGTCGTGGAGGTGGGCGGGGATGCGCACCGTGCGCGACTTGTCGGCGATGGCGCG
>CAYGCW010000234.1:0-4821 GCA_964348465.1 uncultured Acidimicrobiia bacterium
ATCCTCGGGGCGGAGGACGCCCTGGGCGACATGGACTTCAAGGTGGCGGGCACCGCGGAGTTGATCACGGCCCTCCAGCTCGACACCAAGATCTCCGGCCTGCCGGCCGAGGTCCTGGCGGGCGCCCTCGAGCAGGCCAGGGATGCCCGCATGAAGGTGCTCGAAGTGATGGCGGAAGCCATCCCGGCGCCGCGTGAGGAGCTGAACCCCAACGCCCCGCGTATCGTCGCCGTCGAGATCCCGAAGGACAAGATCGGGGAGGTCATCGGGCCCAAGGGCAAGATGATCCGCCAGATCGAGGAGGAGACCGAGGCCAGCATCGACATCGAGGAGGACGGCACGATCCGCATCGGCGCCACCTCAGGGGAGTCGATGGAGAAGGCCCGCGACATGATCCTCGCCATCGGCTTCCCTCCCGAGCCCGAGCTGGGCAAGGAGTACGAGGGCGAGGTCGTCAACATCACCAAGTTCGGCGCGTTCGTCAACATCTTGCCCGGGCGCGACGGCCTGCTGCACATCTCCAAGATCGGCGGTGGCCGGCGCATCGAGCGGGTCGAGGACGAGCTGAACCTCGGCGACAAGGTCAGCGTCGTCGTGCGGGAGATCGACGACCGCGGCAAGGTCAGCCTGGACCTGGCCGGCGCAGAGGCGGCATCCGACCAGCCGGGCGACGGCGAGCGCAAGCCCCGCGAGGAGCGGGGTGGCCGGGATCGCGGCCGTAGCCGCGACCGCGACCGTAGCCGCGACCGCGACCGCGACCGCGACCGTAGCCGCGACCGCGACCGGGACCGGGACCGGAAGCCGCGCGAGCCGCGCGGCGACGGTGAGCGGGGGCGCGACCGCTCCGGCAAGCCGGCCCGCAAGGTCGTGTCGTTCGAGGAGGAGTTCGAGCGGACCTCGTGAGCGGCGCAGCTCAGGCGTAGCGTGTGGCGGGCCGCGGGCCCGCCACACCCGCGTGTGCGGAGGGGTGCTGCTGCTCCACGAGCGTACCTCCGAAGGGTGGGGGGTCCTCGTACCTGCCGTCTCGAACTTTCCACTTGACGTATCGAACATATGTTCGATAAGGTGAGGGTTCCCCTGTGAAGGAGCCAAGTGGCGGGAGCTTCGTGATCGGCCCGGCCGGCGACGTGGTCGCCGTCGGGGAGGAGAGGCCTGGGGAGGGGGTCGTCGCCCTGCGTCCCGGGCGGGTGGTGGGGCTGATCGGCCCGCCCGGGACCGGGTTGACCAGGCTCGGCCTCTCCCTGCTGGCAGGCCGCTCCCACCGGGGGCCGGTGGCCTTCCTCGACGTGCGCGGCTGGCTGTGCCCTGCGGCTGCGTGGGAAGCGGGACTGGCGCCGGAGCGACTGGTGGTGGTGCGCTGCGACGACAAGGCCCGGTGGGCACAGGTCGCCGCCGCCCTGTGCGAGGGGGTGCAGGCGGTGTATGCCGAGGTGCCGGTCGGGACCAAGGAAGCTTTGCTGCGCCGGCTGGGGGCCCTGGTCCGCTCCCGACACGCCGCCTTGGTGCTGCGCCCCGTACAGGGTGACCTGCCGGCCGGGCTGGCCCACCTGCGCCTCGAGGCGCGGGAGGTGGCCTGGGAGGGGCCGGACGCCGGTCACGGCCGGCTGGAGCGCCGCCGGCTGGTGATGGCCGCATCGGGCAAGGCGACCGGGGGCGTGACCCGGGTGGTCGAGGTGGAGGACGATGGAACGGACGATATGCGTGTGGTTCCCCGACTGGCCGCTGCGCCGGCCCTGGTCGGCGGGGCGGGCATCGCCGCCGGATGAGCCTCGACAAGCCGTAGGGGAGGACAACCGGGTGGTTGCGGTCAACGCCGCCGCCTCCGCCGCCGGGGTCCGGGTGGGCATGCGCCGTCGGGAGGCGGAGGGGGTGTGCCCCACCGTGGCCACGGTCGTCAGCGACCCGGGTGCCGAAATGGCCGCCTTCGAGCAGGTGGCGGCTGCCGTGGAGGAGCTGGTGCCGAAAGTGGAGGTGGCGCAGCCGGGGTTGATGTTCGTCCCGGTGGCGGGGGCCGTCCGCTTCTACGGAGGGGAAGAGCCCCTGGTCGAGATGGTCGCCAAGGAGGTGGAGGCGGCGGCCGGCCCCGGCAGCCTCATCGGGCTCGCCGCCGGCCCCTTCGCGGCGCGTCATGCCGCGGCGCGGGCAGCGCCCGGTGAGCCCCACGTCGTCGGGGACGACGCCGCCTTCCTGTCCTCCCTCGACGTGGCCGCTCTCGGACGGGAGGAGCTGGCCGCCACCTTCCGGTGGCTGGGGATTCGCACCCTCGGCGAGCTGGCCGGTCTGCCCCGGGAGGCGATGGCATCCCGCTTCGGGGCCGTGGGTCTGGAAGCCCACCGCCTGGCCACCGGTGAAGACCGCCGGGTTCGACCTCGCCGGGTCCCCGACGACCTGGCAGTGGAAGAGTGCTTCGATCCCCCCCTCAACTACCTGGAGCCGGCCGGGTTCGCAGCGCGCTCCCTGGCCTCCCGGTTGATGGAGCGCATGGCGGCGGCCGGGGCTCTCCCGCACCGCGTCGAGGTGGCGGCAGAGTCGGCCGCCGGGGCGGTGCGCTCCCGGACCTGGCGCAGCAACGACCCCTTCGACGAAGCGACCCTGGCCGAGCGGGTCCGCTGGCAGCTCCGGGCCTGGGCGGAGAGCGGCGGCATCCCCGGGGGACTTTCCAGGCTGCGGCTGATGCCGGCCGACCTCTCCGACCGGGGGCGCCAGCTGGGGCTCGCCGAGGATGCCGCCGCCACCGAGGAGGCCCGCCGGGCCCTCGCCCGGGCCCAGGCTCTGGTGGGGCCGGACGCCGTGCTCCAGGCCCGGCCTCAGGGCGGCCGGGATCCCGCCGAGCGGGTGAGCTGGTACCGGTGGGGTGAGCCCCCGGTCGCCGGACGCGACCCCGCCGCACCGTGGCCGGGGAGGCTGCCCGCGCCCACCCCGGCGCTCGTGCCGCCCCAGCCCCGGCCGTTCGAAGTGGAGTGGGAGAACGGCCTCCCCACCAGGGTCCGGCTCCGCAGCCGCTGGGAGCCGGTGCTGTCGTGGGCCGGCCCGTGGCGCAGAGTAGGTCGCTGGTGGGACGGCGAGCCGGACGCCGACCGCTACCAGCTCGTCACCTCCGCGGGCGCCTTCCTCTGCGAAGTCAGCAACGGGACGACGAGCCTGATCGGCGTGTACGACTGACAGATTGCTACCCAGGCGGGGGGAGATTGCCCCGTCCGTGTATCTTCGACCCGTGGGGCGCAGCACGGTGCACGACGTGGTGGCGAGGCTGCAGAAGCAGCGGCGCCGCAAAGGGAAGCCGTTCCCCGCCGCGGGCACGGTGGGGAGAGAGCTGGCATCTGTCAGACGCGACGCGGCGAGATCCCGGGCCCAGCCGCAACAGCCGTGGGTACCGGCGGAGTACGGGGCGCTGGGGGACGCGTGGGAAGGGCTCGTGGCCGTCTACGCGGTGGTGGACGACCAGGACGACGACACGGCCGTCGTCGCGCTGTCGCCATGGCCGGGCCTCGACTACCGCTACCGGCTGGTCTTCGAACCGGCCGAGGACATCGACCTGCCGGCGCCTCTGCTCTGGGAGTTCCTGTCGCGCTACCGCTGCGGGGTCGCTCCCGACGGCACGCTCCGAACCATGATCTTCGGCGAGGGTCGGGCGTTGCGCCGGCGCGAGGTTCGGGTCGGTGACACGTTCGCGTTGAGCGCCGCGGCGGCAGCCGCCTTGCGGGCGATGGCGGCCGGAGCCGCCGAGGCGCCCGACGCCTCGGGAATCATCGTGCTCGACGTCAGCGCCGATGCCCGCGACGCCGCCAAGGTCGCGTTCTATGCCGCCGCCACCGGCACGCTCGATCCGGAGTCACCGCCCGACCGCCAGCTCGCTGCGACGATCTGGGTGGAGCGGACCGCCGACGAGCTGCGGGAGCGCCTCGCCCAGCGGCCGGGCTTGTAACAATGCCCAAACCGCCGCCTCTCCCTGCGCTCCGGGTCGGAGACCCGGACCCGGATGCCTTCCTGGATGAGTGCCGCAAGCCCAACCGGCTCGTGTACTTCCTCTTCAACGTCGGCGACGGCGACACCCAGCTCGTCCTGCTCCCGCCGGTGGGGGGCGCGCCCCGCCGGGCGGTGGTGGTCGACCTCGCCGACGCCGGCAAGACCAAGCTGCCTTCGGTCGTGACCCAGCTCCAGGCAGCCGGGGTGATGCGCCCACCCGCCGCAGACTCGTCGGCACCTCCCCACCGCAGGGTGTTCCCGATCATCATCGGCACCCATCCCCACGACGACCACATCGGCGGACTGCCCGACTTCTTCGACCTCTTCCGCAACGACATCGCCGAGTATTGGGATCCGGGCTACTACCACCCCACGGTTGCGTTCATCGAGACGATGCGGCGCCTGGAGGAGAGCCCGCACATCGTGTGGTCGCAGCCCACGAGCGGCATGCGGCGCTTCGTCGACGACGTGCGGATCACGGTGCTGGCACCGGGCATCACGCTCAAGCACCGCTACGACAGCTACGGCGTGGACCCGAACAACGCGTCGCTGGTCGTCAAGTTCGAGTATCCGTACCGCCGGGTCCAGGAGCGGACGTCGCGCCAGGCTCCCGAGCCGGCCGGCGCCGCCGACCGCAGGTCGGGCCGGCTCTACGCCAGTATCCCCAGTCCCCGGTCGCTGGTGCTCGGGGCGGACGCCCAGGCGCTCTCGTGGGCCCAGGTCCAGAGCGACTTCCCCAAGCTCGATGCCAAGCAGTCGCCGATCTTCGAGGCGCTCAAGATGGCCAGGGGGGTGGACCCGCTGAAGGCTACGGTGTTCAAGGTTTCCCACGACTCCTCGAAGCGGGGCGTGTAC
>CAYGCW010000235.1:0-4795 GCA_964348465.1 uncultured Acidimicrobiia bacterium
GTCTCCTCCAGAATCCTCAGAACGGCGCCTCGTCGGGGCCGAAGTCCGTGCGGGCCACCGGAGCCGCCGGGCGGCTCCCGGCGCCGGCGCCGGCCCAGTCGCTGCCGCCCCGCGGGGTCCGGGTCACCTGAGCCGTCGCCCAGCGCAGGGAAGGGCCCACCTCGTCGACGGCGACCTCCACGACGGAGCGCTTGTCGCCTTCCTGCGTCTCCCACGTCCGCTGCTCGAGGCGGCCGGTGACGATGACGCGGTCGCCCTTGTGCAGCGACTCGGCTGCGTTCTCCGCCGCGTCGCGCCACATCGTCCCGCTGAAGAAGCTCGTCTCCTCCTGCCACTCGCCGTCCTTCTGGTACCGGCGGTTGACCGCGAAACGGATCTTCGCCATCGCCACCCCGGAAGGGGTGAATCGCAGCTCGGGGTCGTCCACGAGGTTCCCGATCAGCGTCACGTGATTCGTTGCCATGCTCTCTCTCGCTCTCTCATCCTGTGCCCAACTCCGCCGTCCGACCGGGCCGATGCCCGGATTCGCCGGCTGGCCGCTCGCGGCGACGCCGGTGTCGCCCTCCACCTTCTCAGTGTGAGGGCCGGGTACGACAAGAACCGGGCTAGCCGGCCTCGGGGCGGATGATCTTGTGCCGCACCACCGTGTCCGCCAGGGACAGGGCGCGGTCGAGGTTGTCGACAACCGGGGTGTCGGCCTCGAACGTCACCACCGAGTAGAACCCCTCGTGGAGGTGTTCTATCTCGTAGGCGAAGCGCCGCTTGCCCCAGAAGTCGGTTTCGGAGACGGTGGCGCCCTGGTCGGCGATGCTCTCCTCGAGCACTCGGATCTCAGACCGCACGGCCTCCTCGGCCATGTCCGGCCGGTGGATCACCATCAGCTCATACGTCCGCACGTCGTCGTCGCACCTCCTTTGGACATCCGCATTCGCGGAAGGCCCCTCTCGGGGCAGGTAGGGGAAGGCTCGGATTGTAACCAGGTCCCGAAGGCTGAGCGCCGTCCAGGACAGGGCTGGTTTTGGCGCGCTGGGGCCAGTTTTCCGGACCTGAGAGCCGAGTGTCGGAATCACGACACTCGAACCGGTCCCGCCGGCGCCCTCCGTCTACGGTGGGCGGGCGCCGCGAGGAAGGAGATCGGATGGCGACGCGGATCACCCCCCTGCGACCGGGGGAAAGCGACGACCCCGGGGTCAACCAGATCCTCCAGGACGGCCGGGACTCGTGGTGGAGCGACGCCGAGATGTTCGGCACCATCGCCAGGGGTGGGCCGGAGCTGCTCAAGACGATCGTGCCGGTGTTTGGGGCCTTCTTCGGCGCGGGCAAGGTCGAGCCCCACATCCACGAGTTGATGCGGATCAAGACGGGGCAGATCAACGACTGCGCCTACTGAAGCACGGTTCGTACCGCCGCCGTGCGCGGCGTAGTGGGACCGAAGGAAGACGCCTGCCTCCAGCACCAGCCGCAAGCCGGCGAGGCGCTCAACGACCGGGAAGCCCTCGGGATCTCGCTCGCCGAGCGGATCGCCCTCGATCCCCACACGGTCACCGATGAGTTCTTCGCCAAGCTCCGCGAGCACTTCTCGGACGAGGAGATCGTCGAGATGACGTTTGCGTGCGGGATCTTCAACTGGGGCAACAAATTCAACATCACGATGAACATGGACACCGAGCCCGAGAGCGACTACGAGCACGGCATGGAGTACCGGCGCGAGGAGATCTCCTGATGCCAGGCCGTCGATGATCGTCGACGAGGTCGATCAGGTAGGGCTCAACGAGGTGCTGCTCGCCGAGGACCGCGCGGTGCTCATCGACTTCTGGTCTCCATGGTGCGCGCCATGCCGGGTGATGCGGCCCCATCTCGAACGGCTGGCCGACAGCTATGCGGACCGCTGCCGGTTCGTCGCCGTCAACGTGGAGCAGCACGAGAAGCTGGCCGAGCGCTACGACGTACAGACGCTCCCCACGCTGCTGCTGGTCAGAGGCGGCGACACCATCCACCGCTTCATCGGCGCCACCACGCCGTCGGCGCTGGCGGAGCGGCTCGAGGAACTCGAAGCGGCATAGCGGGCGAAGGCCGACGGCGGGCCGGGGGCACTGCCCGGCCCGCCCCCGCGCTCATCCTCCCGGGTCGAGCGTGGCGTCTGACGCCAGGTCGCCCAGCGGGCCGGGCAAGGCCTCCAGCGCCCAGCGGTAGGGACCGGAGGGCGTGTAGATGCGGCAGGGGTCGGATTCGCACGGCTCCATGGCCAGGACGTCGACGAGCCGGCCGGACGCGTCGAAGAACGCTATCTCCAGCGGCAGCAACGTGTCCTTCATCCAGAAGCCCCCGGTGGTATCGGCCGGGAAGACGAACAACATCCCGTCGAGGCTGCCCAGGTTCGTGACGTTCATCAGGCCCTGCTGGCGCTGCTGGTCGGTTGCGGCGACGGCAACCAGCCACGGGTCGCCGGCGACGGTGATCTCCCGGTGCGGAAAGGTCTCGAGGGTCGGCGGGACCGTGAGGGCCGACAGCGGAGCCGTGCCGGGGACGGCAGCGGTGGTCGGCGGGATGGCAGGCGCTGTGGGCGCCGACGGCTCCGCCGCGCCGCCCCCGCACGCAGCCGCAACGAGCGCTACCGCTAGGAGCCGGCGGAGTACGGCCCCTCCCTGAGCAATGCCCGGGCCGCTTCCTCGGGCATGTGGTAGGACTCGTCCTCCGCCGGGAAGGCGCCGCTCTGAACGTCGTTGAAGAAGGCCTCCATAGCCGCCACCGCAGCCTTCTCGAGATCGGCGTAGCGCCGCACGAACCGCGGCTGGCGCCCGGACGACAGTCCCAGCACGTCGTGCATGACCAGTACCTGGCCGTCGCAATGGATGCCGGCCCCGATGCCGATGGTCGGTACCGACACCTCCTTGGTGATGACCTCGGCCAGCACGTCCGGCACGCCCTCGAGCACGATCGTGAACACCCCCGCCTCGTCGAGCGCGGCGGCGTCGTCCAGTAGTTCCCTGGCGGCGGCCGCCGCTTTGCCCTGGACCCGGTACCCCCCCATGGCATGGACCGACTGCGGAGTGAGGCCGAGGTGGCCCATGACGGGGATCTCGGCGGCAAGCACCGCTTCGACGACCTGCAGCCGCTTGCGTCCGCCCTCCAGCTTCACCGCGCCCGCCCCGCCCTCCCGGACGAACCGGCCGGCGTTGCGGACGGCGTCCTCGACGGACACGTGGTAGCTCATCCACGGCATGTCGCCCACGACCAGCGCGCGCGGCCTGGTGCGGCTGACGGCCGCAGTGTGGTGGACCATGACATCGGTGGTGACGGCGAGCGTGTCCTCGTAGCCGAGCACCACGTTGGCCACCGAATCGCCGACGAGGATGATGTCGGCTCCGGCCTGGTCTGCGATCCGGGCGGTGGGGGCGTCATACGCCGTGGTCATGCGCAGCTTGGGCCCGCCCTTGCGGGCTCGCACCGCGGGGGCGGTGATCCGGTCACGCATCGTGGCTCCTCTCTCCCCACCGCGACGGGTTGGGGGACTGTCCTCGCGTGATGTTCTGTACCGTTGCCTTCCAGGCCTCCGTCCCCGCGTAGGTGGACGGTGCCGCCGGCGTGCCAACTCTACCTTCCGCCCCGCTCAACCCCCCGGAGCCGCGGAAGCTTCCTTTCCCGCCCGTTACCCTGGCCGGCCGTGGCGCGCAAGGACATCGCGATGACCGACGCCGAGGTGCGCGAGTTCCTCGAGCAGCCGCGCAACATCGCGGTGGCGACCCTCGGTCCCGACGGCTGGCCGCACGTGGCGCCGATGTGGTACGTGCTGCGGGACGGGCTGGTGGTGTTCCGGTCCTTCACGAAGTCCCAAAAGATCGTCAACATCGCCCGCGACCCCAGGCTGACGTTACTCGCCGAGGACGGCCTGGCATATGCGGACCTGCGCGGGGTGATGATCAAGGGCACCGCAGAGCTGATCGACGACCGCGCCTACGTCCTCGACCTGTACGGCGAGCTCTCGACGCGCTACTCGATGGTGCCCGGCGGGATTCGGCTCACCGGCGACGCGTTGGAGGCGGCGTTCGGGCGGTTCGCCTCCAAGAACACCGCCGTCGTGGTCCATCCGACCCGGATCGTGTCCTGGGACCACCGCAAGCTGAGCGGCGCGTATTGAGTGAGTCCGCGCTGGTGGTGCTGGTGCCCGAGGCGGACGTGCTCGTCGACGGATGGCGGGAGGACCTGGACCCGTCGGCCGCGGCGGGCGTCCCCGCCCACATCACCGTGCTGTACCCGTTCCTCGCTCCGGACCGCATCGACGCAGCCGTCCGCTCCGAGCTCGTCGGGATCTTCGCCCGCCACGCCCCCGTCGCCTACACGCTCCCCAGGGTCGCCACGTTCGCCGAGGTCGTCTACCTCGAACCCGAGCCCGACGAGCCGTTCCGTTCCCTCACCGAGGCCGTCGTGGCGCGCTGGCCAGATCACCCGCCGTACGGCGGGGAGCACGACGAGGTGATCCCCCACCTCACCGTGGCGCAGTTCCCCGATCCCCACCGCATCCGGGCGATGGCTGCGGAGATCGCGACGGCCCTCGACGACGAACTGCCGCTGGACGTGCGGGCGGAGCAGGTGACGCTGCTCGTAGAGAGAGATGGCCGGTGGCGGCCGGATGCCTCCTTCACCCTGGGAGGCTGAGCCCGACCGTCAGGCGGCCTCCAACCGGTTGCGTCCCGGATGCCTCCCTTCCCCCGGGGAGGCGACCGTCAGGCGGCCTCCACTCGGTTGCGGCCGGTGCGCTTGGCGAAGTACATGGCGGCGTCGGCGCGGTCGATGA
>CAYGCW010000236.1:0-554 GCA_964348465.1 uncultured Acidimicrobiia bacterium
TGCCCGTGCCGACGTTTCCCTCGATGCCGAGTACCTGGATGCGGCGGACCGGGTCCAGCTCGGCCGTCCACCAGGACGCGGTGGCGACGACCGTGTCCCCGAACTCGACATCGATCCCGTGGTCGTTCATCAGGTCCGCGAAGAAGAAGGCCCCGGCCTCGTAGTCGAGCACCGCGTCGGTCGGTGGCGTGACGACCGTGTGGCCACCGGGGGGATGGTTGGGCCCGGTGACGCTGATCGTGATCGGGCTGAGCTCGGGCCAGTGGTCTCCGAACATCAGGTCGTCGAACGGGTTGACGTGGATGTACGGAGAGCGGATGGCGACCTGGGTAGCGTCCCCGTCGTCGTCGAACGCCTCAACGCCGATCCGGAGACCGGCCCCGAAGTCGGGAAGCTCGGCGATGCCGGAGAAGTCGCTCGAGAAATGGCCCTGTTCGTCGACGGGCTCCCACTGGCGGAACTCGCCGGCCGAGTCGGTCGTCACCGTCTGACCGCTTCGCCAGGATAGATTCATGGCGGGAGCGCCTGCGGCGACCACACCGATGACTTGTGTC
>CAYGCW010000236.1:564-4759 GCA_964348465.1 uncultured Acidimicrobiia bacterium
GGCCCGGGCGGCACCGATCCGCTGACGGACATCGCCGCCTCGTCCACGCTGTCGATCGAGGTGTCGAACACGATGTGCTCGCGCTGGATCTCCCCGTTGTCGACCACAACCCGGTCGCCCGGCGTCAACTCGTGGTAGGCGCCGAAGGATCCGTCGGTCCAGATCTGCCAACCGCCGCTTTCCGGGTCCTCTGCGAACTCCCCCTCGCCTGAGAAGGCCAGGTTGTTGGCAGGATCGAATACCTGGACCTGCACGGGAGCCCCGTGATCCCAGCCCAGGCTCGATGACCAGATCTGGAACGGCCGGCGAACGGTGAACACGGGTGGGAGACCGAAGTCGTGGTGGGTGGCGTCGTGGTCGGGGAGGTCGCGGTCGTTGTAGATGTGGGCGCGCAGCTGGGTTCCGGGTCCGAGTGACAGCTGATCGGATGCCCAGTCCTGCGGCCCGCCCGGGGCGGCGAAGTCGACGCTGAAAGTGCCGTCGGCGACGACGGCGCGGCTGGCGAACCCGATCTCGGACCAGGCGTGCACGTCCACGAGTGCCCCGTTGGGAGCGCGGCCGGAGACGACATCGCCGGTGACATCGGTGATCTCGAGCTCCTGCACCGCCGCCTGGGCGATCCACCCGGGCTGGGTGGCGACCACGTCGTCACCGGGTGTGGTCGTCAAGTCGAACTCGAGATGCCCGTGTTCGTCGGGTGAGGGCGCCGGATCGAGCGGTGCGCCGTTCAGAGTGATCGCGACCGGTGCGGCGGGGTCCCAGTTGTCCCCGAAGACGTACCCGTTGAAGGGCGACACGTGGATGTAGGGCGCATGGAAGCCGAAATGGGTGGTGTCGCCGTCGTCGTCGGACACCCGTACGCTGCCGTAGGCGTTGCCACCGAAGCTGGTCAGCACGCCATCGCCCTCCTCCTCGGGCGGGGGGTCCGCCCCCAGGTCGGTAGTCCACGCGCCACCTGCAACGGGCACATCGCGCCAGGCGTGACCTATGTTGACGTGGACGGTCGACCCGTCCCTAGCGTCGGTGGTGCCATCGATGGTGAGGGTCGGCTCGTTGAAGCGCACGGTCAGCACGGCTACCTGCAGGCTCCTGTGCACGTCGAGGACGCCATCGCCGTCGACGTCGGCGGTGATGGTGGCGACGTGTCCCGGTTGGATCTCGAAGGCGCCGCCCAGGTCGAAGTTGAAGCCCGTCTCCCCCGGTTCGCCGCCCCAGCGTTCGACCAAGGTGGTGGCGGTGTGGTCGGGGGAACCGTTGCTGGGGTCGCCGTCGTCCACCGCCAGGTCGACGGTGACCCCCTCCGGCCAGCCCTCACCACTACCCCACACCGCATGGGGCGTCTCCACCGAGAACGAGGGCGGCTCGGGGCCCTCCCAGAACGCTGAGCTGTCGACGGCCGCTCCCCACCCTACGTCGGCGTACACCCCGCCGAAGCCCGCCACCCAGACGAGCCCGCCGAAGGCGTCGAGCTTGGCCAGGAAGGCATCGAGGCCGCCGTTGCTGGTCAGGTTCCAGGTGCTCGGGCCGGGATCGAAGCCGACCGTGCCGGCGAACCGGCCCGTCGTGTACACGTTGCCGGCGCTGTCGGTGCTGATGGCGTTGCCCCGCAATTCCTCGGCGCCGCCGAACTGCGCCGGCCAGCCATCGGCAACCGCTGCCAGGGCGCCCGGGATCGGCACCAGCCACGGGGAGAAGGCGAACGTGACCAGAAGGGCCAGGGTGGCCACCGCAACCTGCACGAGCACGCCGTCATTAGCCGTTCTGGTCACAGGTGGCCTCATCGCCGCTCCCTTCGGACGAATGTCCGGAAACGCCCGCGCTGCGATGGGTGGCCACCCTGGTCGGCATCCAGTCGACCACGCAGCGTTGCGGATCTCTAGGGCCGAAAGTCCCTGATTGCCACGCGGCGTGGTCACATCGGCCGTGGGTGGACCGGCGGCGGTTGACGCGTCGGGGCCCGGCTGCCGCCGGGCCCCGTACATCCCGTCGAGTGCTGCGGGCTCAGCGCACGACGAACGCGATCTTGCAGGTGGCGTGGTACTGGCTCACCTGGCCATCCTCGACGCGAGCGGTCTGTGTCACCACCTCTACGCCGGTGATGCCGGTGATGCTCTCGGCGGCCTTGCTCACTGCCCGCTGCACGGCGTCCTCGAAGCTGTCCGGCGAGATGCCGATGACCTCGACGACCTTCACTGCGCCGCGGTCGATCCACTCGGTCATTGGAAGTCCTTCCCTTCGACGGCGGCGCAGCCTAACGGCGGCGGCCTGGCTTCGGCTACGCTCGCACGCCCATGGACTTGTTCGAAGCCCTCTACACCACGCGTGCCATGCGCCGCGTCCACCCCGACCCCGTGCCCGAAGAGGTGGTGCGGGCCATGCTCGATGCCGCGATCCGCGCCCCTTCGGGCGGCAACGCCCAGCAGTGGCGGTTCGTGACCGTGACCGACCGGGCAACGATGGCCGCGCTGGCGCCTCTCTACGCTGACGCGTTCCGGATGCTCCAAGCGACGATCTACGCCGGCCGCAGGGAGCAGGCGGAGGCCTCCGGCGACGAGGGGGCTCTGCGCGTCATGAGTTCCTCGCAGTGGCTGGCGGACAACTTCGCAGACGTGCCGCTCGTCGTGATGGTCTTCTCGCGGAACGACCCGTCCGGAGCGTCGACGTTTCCTGCGGTGTGGAACATGATGCTGGCCGCCCGGGGCCACGGGGTGGGGACGACGCTGACGACGATCCTCGGCTACTTCAAGTCGGACGAGGTTTTCGACTTGCTCGGCGTGCCCACCGACAAGGGCTGGCAGCTCGACGCCGCCGTCACCTGCGGCTACCCCAAAGGCAACTGGGGCGTCGCCGAGCGGCGGCCGGTGCACGAGGTGATCTACTCCGAGCGGTGGGGTGACCCACCCGGATGGCGCCAGGACGAGCCGGCCTGGTCGCCGGAGTAGCGAGCCCCACTCCTCACCGGGGTGCCATTCGGATACGCTGGAACGGCGGCACCCGCCACGGAGCCGTGACTGCGGGAGGCACTCGTGCAGACAGCGGAAACCACCGGCCCGGCCGTGGCTGCGGCCGTGGCGGGCGCCGGACGGGCTGCGGTGGTGCGAGCGCTCGCGCTTGGTCGCAACGAGGTCACCGGCGCCGAGCGCCGGATCGACCGGGCGCTCGTGGACGTCGGGCCCGTCGATGAGCTCGATGCCGCCGAGGCTGCGGTGGCGACCCTCGCGGCGGCGTGGCGCGACCCGGCGCCGCGGTCGCGGCGGCGCATGCCTGCCTTGGCCGCCGATGGGGAGGGGTTCGACGCCGCGCTGGCCGGTCTCGACGCCGACGACCGTCTGGCCGTGGTCATGGCGATCTGGCTGGGCTGGGACGGCTCTCGCATCGCCCGAGTGCTCGATGTCGTCGAGCCGGCCGCCACCGAGCGATTGCGGCGGGGCCTGGAGCAGCTGGGCCTGCACGGCCCTGAAGACAGGGACGGGCTGCGGGACCACCTCGAGGCACGGGCCGCCGGCGTGGAGGTGGCGCCGCTCGGGTGGGGCGCAGCACGGGCGCGAGGGATGCGCCGGCAGCGCCGCCTCTCGTTGCTCCTCGCCGGGGCGGCGGCCACCCTGCTGGCGCTCGTCTCGTTCGCCGGCGGCGGCAGCGGCGCGCCGACGCCGACTGTGGTGCGTCCGGCTCCGGCACGCCTGCTGACCGCTCCGGTCGCGCCGACGCAGGCCGTCACCGCCCCGGCGGGACCGGCGCTCGCCTGGCAGCCCGCAGCAGTGCCCGGGGGCGCCGGGCTGGCGTGGGTGGTGCCGTTCCAGGACGGGTTCGTGGCCCTGGAGACGGCCGCCGATCTCTCGCCGGGCGTCACCACCCGTCCGATCGGGGTGTGGTCATCGGCCGACGGCAGGGTCTGGGAGCGTCTCGACGCCGACCTCTCGGCCTTCGGGGAGGACGACCTCGTCACCTGGATGGCGGCGTCTGCGGAGAGCGTGCTGGTGCTCGGCGGGCCCACCGACAGGAGCGACTTCCTCGCCACAGTGGATGAGGTCGTCGTGTGGGAGTCGGTGGACGGCACCTCGTGGCATCGTCACGAGCTGCCGCCCTTCTTTGCCGAGCCCCCCGAGTTCATGAAGTGGTCGCTGGCGCCTACCGGGCTCGCGGCCCGGAACGGCGATGCCCTCGTCGTGGGCTTCGGGACGCGCAACGCCGACTT
>CAYGCW010000237.1:0-4719 GCA_964348465.1 uncultured Acidimicrobiia bacterium
ACCTTCTGGATGAAGTAGCGGAGCATCTTCTCGGTGATGTCGAAGTCGGCGATCACCCCGTCGCGCAGCGGCCGGATCGCCTGTATGTACGACGGGGTCCGGCCGATCATGCGCTTGGCCTCCATGCCGACGGCCAGCGCTCTGCTGTCGCGAGTGTTGATCGCCACGACCGAAGGCTCGTTGAGCACGATGCCCTGACCGCGCACGTACACCAAGGTGTTGGCGGTTCCGAGGTCGATGGCCATGTCACGGCCGGCGACTGAGAAAAGGCTTTCGGCCATTGGCGTAGCTCGCCTCTCGATCAGTTGCGGCAGTGTAGCCCTCTGCCGTTTCTTGGGGAGAAACGCAGAGGAGGGCTCAATCGCCGAAGAACATCCCCAGCTCGCGGGCTCCGCTCGCCGGGGAGTCGGAGGCGTGAACGATGTTCTCGCCGATCTCGAGCGCGAAATCTCCCCGGATCGTGCCCGGTGCCGCCTGCTTGGGGTCGGTGGCTCCCACCAGCGTCCGGACGACCGCCACGGCCTCGTCGCCGCTCCACTTCATGACAACCACCGGCCCGCTGGTGATGAACTCCACCAGCGGCTCGAAGAACGGCTTTCCCTCGTGCTCGCCGTAGTGGCGGCGCGCCAGCGCTTCGTCGATCGTCAGGCCGCGGATGCGTTCGAGGGTGAGCCCCTTGCGCTCCAATCTCGAGATGACCTCGCCCACCAGGCCGCGCGCCACGCCGTCGGGCTTCACCATCACGAACGTCTGCTCGACCGCCACCGTTCTCCTCCGGGACCGGGAACGCCGGGATGGTAGCGGCGGACCCGTCAATCGGCGGCGGGGAACGCCGCCCTGGCCTCTCCCACGACTCGGTGGGAACCGGTCACGACGACGCCGCCGGCCGGGCCCGCCGCCGCCAGCGCCCTGGCCAGCCCTTCGGCCACGGATCCCGCCACC
Source organism: uncultured Acidimicrobiia bacterium (assembly GCA_964348465.1). Lineage (GTDB taxonomy): Bacteria > Actinomycetota > Acidimicrobiia > Spongiisociales > JAOTWH01 > CAYGCW01. Next base: position 943 of record CAYGCW010000237.1, read on the forward strand.
TCGACAGGAACGCCCAGCCCGCCGGCGGCGGTGGCGATCGCGTCAGGCGCGATCGCAGCCCCGTCCCCCGCCGCCGCGGTGGCAAAGAGCCGCTCGATCTTCCCCTGCAGCGGCTCCAGCAAGGCTGCCGGGTCGCGGGCCCCGCGCGCCCCGAACACGACCACCCAGCGGGTCGGCAGGAACTCCTCGGTCAGGGCGGCGGCCAGCGCCGCAGCCCCCTCCGGGTTGTGGGCGACGTCGAGCACGACGGCCGGATTGGCGCCCACGACCTCGACGCGGCCCGGCACCCGCACCGCCGCCACCCCCTGGCGTACCCCGTCTTCTGCCAGCGGCCTCCCCACCAGCTCCTCGCAGGCGGCGATGGCGAGCGCCAGGTTCACGGTCTGGTGCCGTCCGTGGAGCGGGAGGAACACATCCTCGTAGCGTTCGTAGATCCCGTCCACGTCGCAAAGCCACCCACCAACGGCCCGGGCGGCGTCCACCCTGAAGTCGGCGCCGTACCTCCGATGCGACGCCCCCTGGCCGGCAACCCGCTCCTCGAGCACCACGGCTGCCTCGGGGGGAACGGGACCGGACACGAGAACGGCGCCCGGGTCGAGTATCCCCACCTTGGCGGCGGCCACCCCGGCCATGCCCGGCCCGAGCAGATCCGCGTGGTCCGTCCCGATCCCGGTGATCACCGCCACCCGGCCCGTCGCGACGTTGGTGGCGTCGTCGCCGCCGCCGAGCCCGGCTTCGACCACGGCGACCTCGACGGAGCGTTCGAGGAACCAGGCGAACGCGACCGCGGTGAGGATCTCGAATGAGGTGAGCTGCGCGGGGCCGTCGCCCTCCACGAGATCGACGAACGGCGCCACGTCGCCAAGCGCCGGGCCGAGCTCATCTCCTGACATCTGCACGCCCCCCGACGTGAAATGCTCCTCGACCTCCGCCAGCGGCGGGGACGTGAAGGTGCCGGTACCGAGCCCGTGGGCATCGAGGATCGCCGCCGCGAGCCGGGTGGTGGTGGTCTTGCCGTTCGTCCCGGCGATGTGGATCACCGGGTACGACTCCTGGGGGTCGCCCATGGCGCTCAGCAGCGCGCCGATCCGATCCAGGCCCGGCCGGATGCCGAGGGCGGCGCGCTCGTCGAGGTAGGCGAGCGCTTCTCGGTGGTCCACGGCGGTCTCCTACGGAGGGCGGCCGGGCATCCTAGGCCACGGGCCGGCACGAGCGCGAGACAGGCCCCGGCTGTGCCGGGGCCTGTGCCGTGCCGCCGCTGGGGAGGCTACCCGGGGGTTTCCCGGGCGGTTGAGCCAGGAGGAGGAGGATGACCGTAGCTCGACCGTGCTCCCCCATCGTATTACCACTCAGAGTGTTCGTCCAGAATCATCGCGCATCCACACCAAGTGACCAGTCACCTATGGACGGTCCGGCGCGCCGGCGATCACCGCAGCGCCCGGCGCACTCGCCGCCCCGTACCGGCGACCATCAACCCGCCCACCAGGACCAACGCCAGGCCCGCCATCCCGAAGCTGCCGGCGGTCAGGCCCGTGCACGGAAGGATGTTCTCGCTCCCACAGAAGCCGAAGTCCGCGGTGAGAACGTCGCCAGTGGCGAGGGTCTTGGTGTGCGCCGCCGGCCGCGGGGACGTCGGGAACTCGACGAACGCCGGCAGCGTCGCCGTGTTGACCACCACCCGATAGGTCCCCGGCGGCAGCGCGAAACCGTAGATCCCCGACGAGTTGGTCCTGACCCGGCCCAGCTCGTTGCCGTTGGCGTCCTGAAGGATCAGCTCGACGTTGGGGATGCCCTGCTCGTCGGCGTCCTGGACGCCGTCCTGATCGTCGTCGTACCAGACGAAGTCGCCGAGGCGGAGCACGAAGCCGAAGTCGTTGGTGAGCGACTCGAATCTGTCGTCGGCGTCCAGCACCACCGTCACGTCGTACGCGGCCGGCGTCGTCAGCCGCGTCAGCCCGGACCCGGCCACGGCCGGCACTGCCACCTCGACCCGGTAATCACCCTCGGGGAAGGAGTCCTCGCCGGGGAAGCTGGTGAACAGGTACAGACCGTTGGCATCTGTCGTGTCGGTGAGCTGCTGCCCGTCCGAGACCCGGGTGATCGTCACGGTGGCGCCCTCGATCCCCGCCTCGTTGGCATCGCGGACGCCGTCCTGGTCGGCGTCGAAGAACACCTCGTCGCCGATGAGCGTCGCCGCCTGCACCGCGGAGACTTCGACCGTGGCATCGTCCTGGTCGTCTTCGGACGGGTCGTCGTTGCCCGGCGTCGAGTCGGCATCCGGCTCGTTGGCGCCGGTGACCTGGGCCACGTTGGTGTAGGTGCCCGCGGCCCCAGCCGTCACCACGAACGTGAGGGTCCTCGTCGCCCCGGCTGCGAGGTTGCCGACGGTCCAGGTCAAGTCCCCAGGATCGAAGGAAGCTCCACCGTCGTGCGATACGAGGGTGAGGCCGGCGGGCAGGGCGTCGCCGACGACGACGCCGGTGGCGTCGTCGGGGCCCTGGTTCGTGAGCGTGATCGTGAACGTCGTGTCCGCGCCGACGACCACCAGGTCTGGCGACACGTCCTTGGCCAGCTCGAGGTCGATGACCGGGGCGCGGGGCGGCACGAACCCGAAGTCGGCGTCGCGGAAGTCCTGTCCCGGCGCCAGGGCGACGGTCACCGATACCGGGGTGGTCGGCCGGTACCCGGCCGGCGCCGTCGCCGGGAGTACCTGTACCTCGTACGCGCCCGACACGAGCGCGTCGAACAGGTAGAGGCCGGCGCCGTCGGTGGTGGCGGTGCGGGTTCCCGCCGGGCCCGTGAGCCTGACCCTGACGCCGCTCAGGCCCGGCTCGCCCGGGTCTTGCACGCCGTCGGCGTTGGTGTCCTCCCAGACGAAGTCGCCGATGGAGCCAATGACGATGTCCGTCGACTCGACGTCGCGGTTGTTCCTGGGGTCGGTCTCCACGGGGGCGAACTGCGGGTCCTCGCGGTTCTCGATCACGACGACGTTGCGCATGCCGTCTCTGGCGCCCGGCTTGACCTGCGCCGTGACCGTGCGCGTGAACGAGGCGCCGGGGGCGAGGCTGCCGATGCTGCACTCGACTGCGTGCGAGCCGGCGGAGTACGCGCAGCCGGAGTCCGCCGAGACGAACTCCACCTGGTTGGGTAGCGAGTCGACGACAAACACCGCGGCGGCGCCCGACGGCCCGTTGTTGGTCCCTGTGATCTCGTAGGAGAACTGCTCGCCCGGCTCCACCGGATCCTTGCTGTCGGCCTTCACGACTACCAGGTCGACCTCAGGCTCGGCCTCAGCTGCGATGGTGGGGAGCGCCCAGCCCACGATCAAGATGACCGCCAGGAACGCGCCGGCTGCTGTCGCGGTCTGCCTCGAGCCCATCCCGTCTCCCCTTGTCTTCGTCACGGGCGCTGCCCTGGGGGTGCCCGCCCATCGCACCCCCAGATTCTGGTGCATAGCCTACATTCTGGCCCGGGGAGCAGGCAGCATCAATCCGGCAGCACCGGCCGCTCGCGGCGCCGGCCGGCGAGCAACAGGAAGGCGCCGAGGACAACGAGCATCGTCCCGATGCCACCCAAAGCGCCGGCCTCCATGCCGGTCTTCGGGAGCTGTTCGGCAAACCCGAAGTCGGCGTCGAGGAACGACTCGCCGGCGGCGAGGTTCACCGTGTACCGGCCGACGGTGGTGAGACCCAGGTTGTTGGCGACGGAGCTGGTGACCACGTCCACTTGGTAGCGCCCGGCCACCAGGCCTACGAACAGGTAGCGACCCGCTGCGTC
>CAYGCW010000238.1:0-4714 GCA_964348465.1 uncultured Acidimicrobiia bacterium
CGAGCGTTCACCTCCGGGAGCGCGAGCAGCACGTCGGCCAGCTCGACGTCGTCCAAAGGCCGCGGGGCAGCCGCAAAGAGCTGAACCATCTCTAGATCGCCGATCGGCCTGTCGGTGAGCTCGACGGGAGCGACCTGGATGGTCAGCGGATCGTCGAACCCGTCCACGAACACACTGACGTCGACATGGCCGGTGCCGGCCTCCGCCTCCACGAATTCGGCGTCCAGGCCGTCCAGCTGCAGAGCCAGGGTCAGGGCGTGCAGGTCCACCGCGTCAGCGCTTCTCCAGGGCGCCGATCACGATCTTCAGCCGCTTCTTCTGGTCCTTGGTGGCCGCCAGCCGTTCCTTGACGCCGAGCGCCTTGAAGACGACGTCGTCGTTCATGTCGAGTATCTCGAGAGCGGCGGTGGAGGCTCTGGCCTTCTTGTTGGATTTGACCTTGTCCCAGTTCCGGGTGATGGCGACATCGACCTTCGTCTTCAGGCGGGCCCAGACGCTCCCCTTGCCTGCAGCCTCCATCAGCTTGCGCAGCTTCCAGTGCTCGAACGTCTCCTCCTTGCCCTTCCTGGCGCGCGACTCGGCTTTCTTCTCCCGCAGTCCCTTCTTGGCCGTCCGCAGGCCCACCTGGCCGATCTCGCTGGCCGTCACCGCGAGCGACGCGACCATCCCCGGGGCGATGCCGACGCCGCTCACGTTGAACGCCCCCGCCACGATGCTGGTGAGCGCCCGGCCCAGATCGAGCCCGGCGCGGTTGATGCGCTTGTCGAGCGTCTCCCTCGCAAGCTCGAGCGCCTCCACCCGCTGGACGCTCTCCATCTCCTCCTTGATCCGGACCCGGAGCCGGCTGCGGCGGACGCTGAAGCGGTACAGATGCTGTGCGGATCGCAGCGTGTTCAACACCGCCATGATCAGGCCCAACGCCGGGATGACGGGGCTGGTCGCCACCCCCTGGGCGACGGTGTCCTGGGTGATCTGGTAGCCGAGCTTCGCCGCCGCCTTCGCATTGCCGGCCAGGGAAGTGACGACGCCCACGTCGCGTCGCAGCAGATCGCCGTAGAACGCCAGCTTGCGTTCCTCCGTCTTCGGATCCTCGGCCTTCTCCTGCGCCCAGCTCAGGTAGTCGAGGAACTGCGAGATCGTGCCGAGGAAGCCGGCGAAGAGCCCGGCGAAGTCGCCTGCCATCTTGACGTCGGTGGCGGCGGTGCCCGCCGACTCGGGAAGGAACCTCGAGCCGCCTTGCACGCCCTCGACGACCTCGTGGATGTGCCGGGCGCCTCCGGCGATCTTGAGAGCCTGCGAGACGACGGTGAGCGGCGTCGCGATCAGCGTCGTCATCGCGGAGGCCTTCTCGAGGGAGGAGGACTCCGGGTCCTTCCACGTCTTCCAGGCCTGGTACGCGGCGGACACGTCGCCCCCGAGCCCTGCGAGGGCAGACACGATGTCGGAGCTGCCGCTGATCCTGGCGTTGGTCGCGGCATCGGTCGACTCGAGCCGGGAGAACGCCTCCCTGAAGCCGGCGTGGGCGTCGGTCTTGTAGAACTCCTGAAAGCCCTCGTTGCCCTGGCCCCCGGTTCCCTGGTAGCCGGTCATCGTGAAGGCGTCGTCCACGGCCGAGAAGATCGAGTCGATCAACTCGAGGTGAGCCTGATCCTCCGGCTCGACGTCGGCCACGTCCGCCGCGGCTGCCCACTTCTCGGCACCGCTGAGCGTCACCAGCTGGTCGATGTGTTTGAGCGCCCGCTCCATGAACGCCTGGTCTGCGTCCCGCGCCGGGGCAGTCTCGAGCTCTCCGGCACGGTCGACGATCGACTGGCGGATGGCGACCGGATCGGTCAGGGCTCCCACCCGCCGGGACTTCTGCACCTTGAGATGGGCATAGGTGATCGTCCGGAACGCCCGCATCGCCTCCCGTACGACCAGCGAGTGGGCGTCGGCGTTCCGGGCGTCGGCCTGCTCTGCGGCCGAGGAGCCTTTGGTGAGAGCGACGGCTCTGCGGTCGAGCCGAGCCGCCTCGGTACGGAAGCTCTTCCAGTAGCCGGTCACCTCCTCCCTCGTCTTCTCGGTGGGCTCGAGACCGACGAAGCGGAATGCCGCGTGCATGCCGCGGTTGTAGATCTCGTCCGCCGCGAGGCGTATCTCGTCGGGGGTCGTCGGTGCCGCCCGGGCCCCAACCAGCTCCTGCAGACCGGCGCGTTCCCGCCGCGCTCGCATCTCGAGCTGGTTGATGCCGGCGGCCCGCTTGCTCTTCGCCGGGTCCTTGGTCCTGGACTTGAAGGCCCGCCAGTCGGCGATGGCGCTCAGGATCTCCTCCACCTTCGCCAGGCGCTTGTCGGGCGCCAGCTCTTGGGTCCGGGCTCCGCCGGCCTCGAAGTCGATGTGGTTGTACTCGTTGAGCGCCTTGCTGATCGCAGTGAACTGGGCGGATCCGGTCGAGCCCTTGGCGAGCTTGGACCACTGGTGGTCGGTCATGATGAACCGGCCGATGCGCTCCCCGGAGCCGGCCTGGTGCTCGATGCGCACTCGCCCGGGCGCGTCCCGCGGTGGCCGCTCGGCGAGCCGGGACTGGATCACCCGCCCGGTGGCCCGGTTGCCGCACAGCCGCTGGAGGTCGGAAGCCCCGCGATACGTCAAGACCCGTCCCCTCGTCCCGACTGCGGCTACCGCATCGAGACCCGGAGAAGTCCGTCTGTTCGAGGCTCTTGGCGAAGCGCTGTCGCGCTTGCGGCTCGGAAGAGCCTCCCTGCGGCGCCGGGCCATGCCCGCCCCTCCGTCCGTCTACTCCTTGGGCGCGCCCCCCGGGGGCGATGGGTAGACCTTACTCCTCCACGCTGCCGGAGCGCGGGGCATCTCTGCGATTCCCGCCGTAAACGTCGGAGCATCCTCGAGCGTGTGCAATATGCCATGAATGGAACGATCCCCATGACTCAGGAGTGGGGCGACACGCCGGTCGCCATCACGGAGGCGTTCAACGCTTTCTACCTGCGGGAGTTCCCGAAGATGGTCGCCCTGGCGGCGGCAGTCTCCGGGAGCCGCGCGATCGCCGAGGACCTCGCCCAGGAGGCCATGCTGCGTGCCCACCGCCGCTGGGACCGTATCTCCCACTACGACAAGCCCGGGGCCTGGGCCCGCCGGGTGACCATCAACCTCGCGTCGTCGGCGCTGCGGCGGCGGGCGAGCGAAGCTCGCAAGCTCGCTCGGCTGGGCGCACCCGACCCGGCGCTCCCGCCGCCCGAGCCCGAAGACGAAGTCCTGTGGGAAGCCGTCGGCCGCCTGCCGCGCCGGCAACGGGCCGCCGTCGCGCTCCATTACCTCGAGGACCGCCCGGTGAAGGAGATCGCCGAGATCCTCGAGTGCACCGAGTCCACCGCCCGAGTTCACCTTCACAAGGGCCGGGCCGCCCTGGCGGCGGCGCTGGCCTCCGACAGGGGAATCGCATGAACGACGACCAGATCCGCCGTGCCTTCACCCGCCTCCAGGACGACGTGCGCCGCACCGTCCGCCCCTCCGACGGGCTGGATCGCATCCACGGGCGTCGCTGGTGGCATGCCGCCATCGCTCCCACCCTCGGCTTCGCGGTCGTGGCGCTCGCCGTGGTCATCGGCGCCGCCGTCCTCCGCGGCGGCGACCCGGGGCCGGTGGTGACGACGGGCCCCGGCCCCGACCCGTCGCTGCCCGTCCCGGACACCACCTCGCCGACGCCGGAAGAGACCATCCCCTCCCCCGACCCGACCACGCCCGGCTTCCGGGTCTTCGGCCCGGTGGTCGTCACCGGCGGGGACCTGCTCCTCGCCGGACCGGAAGGCGTCGCCGTCGCCGGCCCCGACGGCACCGATCGCATCACCGACGCCCCTGCCCGAGTCGCCGCCGGCGACCGTCGCGGTGGGGTGGTCTTCGAGTCCGCGGGCGCCATCTGGCACGTACCCGGCGGCTCCTCCGAGGCGCGCCTGCTGGTCGAAGGCGCCGAGCTGCACGACGTGGCCGTGGTCGACGGCCAGCCAAGCGTGATCTTCGCCGTGAGCACGGCCTACCCCGATGGGGAGGTGTCGACGGTCGTCCGCATCGACCTGCTCGGCCTGGACACCGGCCGAGTCCGGCCCCTCTACGAGACCGAAGGCTACGAAGGCGGCGTCACCCGCGTCTCCCACGGCGGTGGCGCCTTCGCCATCACGGAGGCTGCCGAGGGTTTCGAGTGGTTCCACTTCGTGGACATCGAGGGCCGTCGCCTCGAGGGCGCCGCCTACGAGCGGGGCGCGCAGCAGCAGTCCGGCTTCGTCGGCCAAGCGGTGCTGAGCGGCGACGGCGCCCGCGTCGCCTTCCTGGAGTCCGAGGAGGACGTGGTGGGGATGGGCGAACCCATCGACCTCGTCGTGTGGGACCTGAGCACCGGCACCGAGATCACCCGGATCGCGCTGCCGGCCGGCAACTACGAATACTGGTTCGTCCGCATGGACTTCCGCGGCAACGAGGCCGTCGTCGGCCGCCTGGTCGGCGCCCGGGAACCGTTCACTGCCCTGGTCGTCGACCTCGACACAGGGGCGACGGTCGAGACCGGCGCTCGCGGCATGCCATCGATCGCCGGCGACGCGGTCCCGGACGCCACCGCGCCGCCCGTCACCGGCGACGCCGCGCCGATCCCGGACGCGGGGCTCGGGCGAGGCTACGTGCTCGCCGAGTACGACCGCCTCGTGTGGCACTCACACCCGGACGATCCCGG
>CAYGCW010000239.1:0-4710 GCA_964348465.1 uncultured Acidimicrobiia bacterium
CCCCGGCCGCCGGAGTGTTGTGGTCACGAACCCGCAACCGGCTGGAGAGCTGATGTCGACCATCGACGTGACCAAGGACACCTTCGAGGACGTGGTATTGGGAAGCGACACCACCGCGTTCGTGGACTTCTGGGCTGCCTGGTGCGGTCCCTGCCGGTCATTCGCGCCGGTCTTCGAAGCCGCCGCCGAGGCGAATCCCGACATCGTCTTCGCCAAGGTCGACACCGAGATGGAGCGCGAGTTGGCCGAGTACTTCGGGATCCGCTCGATCCCCACCCTGATGGTGTTCCGCGACCGGGTGCTGCTCTACTCCCAGCCGGGGGCGCTCCCGGCGCCGATGCTCGACGATCTCATCGGCAAGGTCCGCGAAGTGGACATGGACGAGGTGCACCGCCAGGTCGCCGCCCAAGCGGCGGGCGAGGCCGGCTGACCCGAATCAACGCGGCGGAGCCGTCGTCCGCCGTTCCACCAATACCGGGTCCAGGACGAGGCGTCGCGGCTGCGTGCGCTGGCCTTCGAGACGCTCCAGCAGCAGCTCGACGCTCTTCTCGCCCATCTCGCGCCGCGGCTGGTTGATGGTGGTCAACGCGATGTGGCGGAACGCCGCGATCGACGTGTTGTCGTAGCCGACCAGCGACACGTCGTCCGGTACGTTGAGGCCGGCGTCGTCGAGTGCGGCGAACGCGCCGAGCGCCGCCTGGTCGTTGGCGGCGAAGATCGCCGTGGGCGGCGGCCCCTTCTCGAGTAGCGCCCTGGTGCCGATGGCGCCCCCTTCCTCCGTGAAGGCCCCGCGGCTGACCCGGGTGTGCCGCTCCAGGCCGTGCGCCTGCATCGTCCGCTCATAGCCCCGGCGCCGGCCGGGCCCGCCCGGCTCTCGGCCGCCGTCAACGTGCGCGATCGCCTCGTGCCCGAGTCCGATGAGGTACTCGACCACCAGTCGGGCGCCGACGATGTCGTCGTTGACGATCGAGTCGATCGTGCCGAGACGGGGTGCCCGGGTGATGAGCACCACCGGCACGGTGCGGCTGGCGGCGGCGATGAGCGGCGTTGCGAGCCTGCTGCCGGCCATGATGATGCCGTCGGCGCGCAACTCGAGCATGGTCTCGAGGGCGGCGGCCTCCCGAGTGGGGGAGCGGCTGCCAGAGTTGACGAACGTGGCGTAGCCCCGCTGGCGCGCTGCCGCCTCGATGCCGCTCACCAGGTCCGCGAAGAACGGGTTGTGGAGGTCGCTCACCAGGACTCCGAGGACGCTCGTGTGACGACGCACGAGGCTGCGGGCAACCGCGTTGGGGCGGTAGCCGAGGTCGTCGATGGCGGCGAGCACCGCGGCCCGCTTGGCGTCACTGACATGCGGAGCGTTCCTGAGCACGAGCGACACCAGCGACTTGGAGACGCCTGCCTTCTCGGCTACGTCGCGAATCGTCGGCCGGCTCACCGGTGCCCCTCACCACTCGCCGTCAGCTGCCAATCACTATACGCCACCGCGTTGGAACGTTCCACCCACGCCGACCGACTGTGGTAGTCGGGGGGCCCGGTCCGGCGGGGCTCCCGGCATATCATCGGCCGTCCATGTGGGTACCCGACCCCCGCGAGTACGCCTCGATCGCGTCGATCCTCAGCGAGACCGCGGTTTGGGACGCCGGGCAGGTGACGGTGGAAAGGCTCGGGCGGCCCGAGCCGGCCGCTTCGGCGACGGTGGGCGTCTGGAGGGCCCGCGGGCTCGTCCCGCGCCCGTGGTCGGCGGTGTGCAAGGTGCTCAGCGGCACCCGCGAAGCGCACCCGCGCTGGCGGTCGTCGGACGACCCCGGTCACTGGTACTGGTGGCGCCGGGAGGAGATGGCGTACGCCACCGGGCTGCTGGCGCGCTTGGATGGCGGCCTGCGAGCGCCGCGATTCCTCAACGTGTTCGCCCGGCCGGGCGATCAGATCGCGCTCTGGATCGAGGATGTCGAGGCGCCTCCCGCCGGTGAGTGGAGCATCGAGCGCTACGCCCTCTGCGCGCGCCAGCTCGGCAGAGCTCAGTGGACATTCGCGCGTGACCTGCCTGTTGAGGCGTGGCTGCGGCACGATTTCCTGCTCGGTTATCTCGAGCGTCATGCCGGCGACTTCGGCCCAGGTGCGCCCGACACGCCTCTGGTCAGGGCCGCCGGGGAGCTCATGGCCGACCGCCGGCGACTCCTCGCGGAAGCCGTGCGGTTCCCGGAGACGCTGCTGCACAACGATTTCCATGCGTTCGACCTGTTCGGGGATCTCGAAGGCGACTCGGTCGCCGTCGATTGGGCGTTCACCGGGCTGGGACCGTTGCCATTCGACGTCGGTCCGTTCGCTGCCGACGCCGTCCTCGACTACGGGGCGCCGGTGGACCGCATCGCCGAGCTACACGAGGCCGTCGAGGGCGGCTTCATTGCAGGCCTGCGCGACCACGGCTGGCGCGGCGACGAAGATCACCTGCGGCGCGCCATGCGTCTCGTAGCGGCCCTGAAGTTCGCGTGGATCGCCCCGGCCGTCGAACAGCCCGACGAGGCGCGCCTGGCGAAGTGGGAGGCGGCCTATGGACGTCCGGCCGCCCGGGTACGAGACGACTGGCGGGCGCTGGCAGAGTGGCTCGTGCGTACGGGGACGGCGGCGCGCCGGGAGATTTCCTAGATCTGTCGGCGGGGCGGGTAGGGTCGCAGGCGTCGACGACTGGAGGGTCCTTGGCAGAGCGCTTTCTCCCCGCCGGCAGCGCCGCCGATGGTGGCGATCCGCTGCTGATCGACACCGATGTGGCCGGTTGGGACTACTCGGGACTGCGGGTGCTGGCGCTGGGCCCGGGGGAGTCGCGCCAACTGGCCACCGGTCCCGACGAGGTCGCCGTGGTGCCCCTGTCGGGCTCCTACGTCGTGGAGACCGAGGGACGGCGGTTCGACCTGGAGGGCCGCCCTGGCGTGTTCGACCGGGTCACGGACTTCGCCTACGTCCCCATCGACGCCGAGCTGCGGGTGTCCGGCACCGGCGGGGGAGAGGTGGCGATCTGCACGGCCCGCGCCGACCGTCGCCTCGACCCGACGTACGTGCCGGCGGGCGACGTCGCCCTGGAAGTTCGGGGTGCGGGCCGGGCGACCCGTCAGATCACCAACTTCATGTCGGTGGAGGGCTTCACCGCAGATCGGCTCATCGCCGTCGAGGTCTACACGCCGGGCGGCAACGTCTCGTCGTGGCCGCCTCACAAGCACGACGAGACGAGCGAGCATGAGCTGCCGCTGGAGGAGGTGTACTACTTCCGGGTGGAAGGCAACGACGGTCTGGGCCTGTTCCGCTGCTACGCCGCCGACGGCGGGTTCGACGACACCGTCACGGTCCACGACGGCGACGTGTACCTCATTCCCAGGGGCTATCACGGCCCGGCGATGGCGCCACCCGAATTCTCGATGTACTACCTCAACGTGATGGCCGGGCCCGAGCGCCTGTGGCGGTTCACCGACGACCCGTGCTATGCCTGGATCCGGGAAACATTCGCCGACGGCCCGCCGGATCCCCGGCTCCCGGTGGTCACGGCCCAAGGCCGGCAGGCCTGAGCTCGGTCGCTGCCACCCCGGGAGCGCAGGGAGCCGAATCCTGGCATTCGCCTCTGTGCGGGGGCGATGCGGAGCGCGACAGTGGACACGTCGTCAACTCAGGAGGTGTGGCCACCATGATGAGGATGACAACAGCGATGCACGTGGACGCGGAGCCCGAGGAAGTCGTGTCCTTCATGCTCGACTCGAGCGTCAACCCGCCGGGCATGACCATGGCGCCCGTGTACGAAACCCCGGGAATCGAGGGCAGCGTGTACGAGTGGAGCTTCAAGCTCTTCGGGGTGCCCCAGAAGGGGATCATGATCATCACCGAGTACGTCCCCGGCGAGCGCCTGTCGGACCGGAACCTCGGGGCCATGGAATCGACAGGGACGATGACCTTCGAGCCCGAGAATGGGGGTACCCGGGTGACCATGAACACGGCGGCCCGCCTGACGATCCCCCTGATCGGCCGGTTCCTCGACTCGTTCCTCGAGCGGGGGATGCTCAAGAACACCGAATGGACCATGCGACAGTTGGAGATGCGCCTCGCAAAGAAGGAGGCCACGACCACGTGACACATGGGGCCGGCTCGTCATGCGCCGGCCCCTACCGCGACCGGAGGAGGGCACCATGCGACTCGCACCAATCGAGAGACCACGTCATCCCATGGCGCGGATGGCCTACAAGAGGTTCGAGCGCCGGTTCGGCAAGGTCGCGACGCCGCTCAAGGTCATCTACGCTCGCAAGCTCCGCTTGCTCCCGGTTCTGATGATGATCGATAGGACCGCGGATCGCGGGATCTCGCTCGAGCCTGAGCTGAAGCTCCTGCTCTTCACCTTCGTGGACTCGCAGAACGGGTGTTCGTTTTGTGAGGACTATCGGCAGGCCCAGGCAGTTCAGCGGCAGATGGGAATGGCGAGGTTCGGCGCCCTGCCCGATTACCGCACGAGCGACCTGTTCACCGGCCGGGAGAAGGCGGCGCTCGCCTACGCCGAGGAAGCCGTCAAGGGCGAGGTGAGCGATGAGACGTTCGGGGAGCTTCGGCGTCACTTCGCCGATACCGAAATCGTGGAGCTGACCTGGCTCGTCGCGGTCGAGACGTACTACAACGTGATGAAGCGGGCTCTCGACATCAGCTCCGACGGGTTGAGACACCTGGCTGAAGAGCGCA
>CAYGCW010000240.1:0-4684 GCA_964348465.1 uncultured Acidimicrobiia bacterium
AGCGTCAGCGGGTTGGTGATCGCCTCGATGACGAAGTAGTCGACCTTCTTGCCCTCGATCTCCCGCTTCTCCTTGCCCTTGATGATCGCGGCCCCGTGGTGTGGGTACACGACGCGGTCCCGCACCTTGAAGGGCGATTTGGCGGTGGATTTGCGGGCCCTGGGTGCGGCGGGCTTCTTGGTAGTGGTCGTCTTGGCGCCCTTCTTCGACGCCTGTGACGCCTTCGTCGACTTGGCGCTGCCCGACTTGGCGCGCGTCGTGGTCTTCTTCGTGCTCTTGGTGGCCATGAATCCCCAGGATCCGGTCGTGGATGCCGATTATACGCCGACGGCGACCCCTCCCACGCGCAACGGCGGCCGAGCGAGGGGTAGCCGGCCGCCGCTGCTGTCAACGCACCACTCCGTCCGGCTGGGGATGCGGCCCCGGACAGCCGGCGGCTCTGGCGGCCAACCGCAGGGCCGACGGAGGCACAGCCCCAATTTGCGGTCGGCCGGAAGCCGATGCGCAGTCTGGACCCTCGGCATCTGATATGCCGGAATCCAGCACCCGCATGATCCAGGAACCAGGCCGCCGCCACTAGGGCACAAAGTCCCGAAGGTAGGGCCGCGTGGGCTAGGTTGCGCGTCGTGCCGTTCCTGCTGTTCGTGTGTACTGGAAACATCTGCCGGTCGGCGCTGGCGGAGGGGATCGCCCGCGATCGGCTCGATCCGGGCATCGGCGTGGGGAGTGCGGGTACCTGGGCGGTACCCGGAAACCCCGCGACCCGGGGTGCCATCGCGGTGGCGGCGGAGATCGGGATCGACCTGAGCGGCCATCGTGCGCTCCCGGTCGACGCGTCGATCGTGGCGGCCGCCGACGCCGTCTACTGCGCCACTCGGGACCACGTCGCGGAGATCCACCGCATCGCCGGCTCTGGTGCCACGGTCGAGTTGCTCGACCCGCACGGGCGCGACATCGACGACCCTTACGGGCTCGATCTGGCCGCATACCGCAGGACGAGGGACGAAGTGGTCGCGGCCATCGACGCGCGCCTCGCCGGATGGGAAGCGCTGGGGGCCGGCGACGGTTAGTTTCTCGGGTCGATCACGATCTCGAGGAGCGCGTGGGCGCGCCGCAGCGCGGCCTCCACCTCGTCCGGCGACGCCCCCCGTCCGAACAAGAACCCCAGGTAGCGGTCGCCCTCGGGAAGGGGCACGACACTGCCGCCCGGGGCGATCGTCATCTCCAGATCCGCGATGCCCGGCACCGCCAGCGCCCGCTCCCGGCCGCGGATCTCCACCAGCCGGCCGGCGGCCGGCACCGGCAGCATCATCACTCCGATCGCCGTCGGCAGGGCGCCCGGGCCAGAGGGCGGAAACCCGAGCGCATGGCGGAGGAGCACCGTCTCCAGGGATTCGCCCAACAGGCCGAACCGCAGCGCGCGGCCACAGAGGCCCCCGATGGAGCGGGCCGCCACCTCCAGCAGGATCACGCCGCGGGCGCCGGCCCGCAACTCGATGTGGGCGGGCCCCTCCCGGAGGCCGAGCCCGGCGGCGGCCGCCGCGGCCACCGCGACCAGGTCGGCCTCCAGCTTCGCGTCCACACGAGCCGGCGCCACCAGCAGCGTCTCCTCGAAGTAGGGCCCGTCCATCGGCTCCGGCTTGTCGAAGATCGCCAGCACCTCGAGGTGTCCGTCGGCCAGCACGGCCTCGACGGCGAACTCCGGCCCGCCCACGAACTCTTCGACGAGCAGCGGCTCGTCGGGATCCTCACCGCACGCCCTCAGAAGGCTGCGGATCCGGACGGCAGCGGCGCGCGCTTCGTCGCCGTCGTCGGCTCGGATCACGCCCCTGCTCGCCGAAAGGGACAGAGGCTTCAGCACGACGGGAAACCCAAGTGCGTCGCCGGCGAGGGCCGGATCGTCGCCGGGTCGTGCGACTGCGAACCTCGGCTGGGGGACGCCGGCGGCGGCGAGTCGGCGGCGCATCTCGGCCTTGTTGCGGGTGGCGGCCACTGCGGCCGGATCGCTGTGGCGCAGCCCCAGCCGGGCGGCGGCCGCGGCCGCGATCTCCACTCCGGCGTCGTCGGCGGCCACCACGGCTGCGAGTGGCTGCCGGTTCGCCAGCTCGACGATCCGATCGGCGGACCACTCCGGCCGGCGCAGGTCGATGCGCACGAAGCGGCCGCCCATTTCGTCCGCCAGTGCCTGGGCGCCTTCCGAGGCTACGACCACGTCGGCGCGCAACGTCTCGGCGGCGGCCAGGAACGCTGCGGCACGATAGGTGGCCGTCGGCAAGATCAGGGCGACGGTGGGCATACCGCCATGATGGCACCGGCTTGCCCCGGGCAGTCCCGTACACTGCAGGCGCGATGAGCGACGAGCGCATACTGGATATCACCGACAAGGCGCTGGCGAAGATCCTCGAGATCCGCGGGCAGGAGCCCGACGCCGAGGACCTCGCCTTGACGCTGCGGATCGCCGGCATCCAGGGCATGCAATTCGGCTACGAGATGGCGATGGTCCGGGTTG
The DNA here is from genome assembly GCA_964348465.1 of uncultured Acidimicrobiia bacterium. GTDB lineage: Bacteria > Actinomycetota > Acidimicrobiia > Spongiisociales > JAOTWH01 > CAYGCW01. The sequence continues at coordinate 2,510 of CAYGCW010000240.1, forward strand.
CCGACCTCGACGCCTCGGACCACGTCGAGCGGCATGGGGAGTTGCCGGTGGCGATCCCGGCCGACTCGGTCGAGAATCTCCGCGGCGCCACTCTGGCGATGTCGCGAGACCTGCTCAACCCGGGGCTCACGATCGACAATCCCAACACGCCCAGTCCCCGCATCGGAGCCGACGCGCCCGCCCTGAATCCCGACGACCCGGTCGTGGCCAGGGTCCAGCAGGTCCTCGAAGTGCAGATCAACCCTGCGATCGCCTCCCACGGAGGCGTCGCCGAGCTCGTTGCGGTGGAGGATGGCACGGTGTACCTGCGGCTCGGCGGCGGGTGCCAGGGGTGCGGGATGGCCACCGTGACCCTGTCGCAGGGCATCGAGGCGGCGCTGGTGGGCGCGATTCCCGAGGTGCAGCAGGTCGTCGACGTCACCGACCACGCCTCCGGCAGCAACCCGTACTACGAGGCCGCCAAGAAGTAGGTCAGGGAGCGGCCGGCAGCACCAACTCGAAGCTGTTGCCGTCCCCTTCGGCGCGGTATCGCAGATCGCCGCCCATCAGCCGGGCCAGCCGGCGGGAGACGGTCAGCCCGAGCCCCACCGCGGACGGCTGGCTCCCGAGGGTCTCGGCGCGCTGGTACGGCTCGAATATCCGTTCCCGCTCGTCGGCGGGGACCGGGCTGCCGTCATCGTGCATCCTGGCCACCACGACCTCACCACGGCGGACGGCCCGGAACCGGACGGTGTCCCCGCCGTAGCGAGCGGCGTTGGTCACCAGATTGCGCAGGATCTGACGCACGCGGATCGGATCCGCCCACGCCATCACCTCCCCGTCGATCTCGGCAACGACCCGTCCGGCGTCCGGCGTCGCCGCCAAGACGGACCCGAGCTCGGCGGCGAGGTCGACGGGCTCCGGGTGCATGGCGATGGCGTCGACGTCGTCGCGGGCCGCCACGAGGAGATCGGCCACCAAGCCGGCCATCTCGTTGCTCTCCGATGCGATGAGCTTGACCAGCTCCTGCCGCTCGTCATCCGGGAAGTCGCCCGGCCGGTCCCGTAGTTCGGCCGACAGGCCCAAGATCGTCGTGAGCGGGGTGCGCAGCTCGTGCGAGACCGCAGCGAGAAACTCGTCCTTGGACCGCACGAGCTCGCGCAGGCGTTCGTCGGCCTGCTGGCGGGCCCAGAACGCTCCGATCATGTCGGCCGCGGTCTGCAGGAGCAGAACGTCTCCCTCCACCCATTCGTAGTCGGGCCGCGGGTCGGAGAAGCCGATGAGGCCCACCCACTCTCCGCCCATGAAGATCGGGAGGTCGATCTCGGACCTGATCACGGAAGGGCTCGCCTCGTACGTAGCCCGCTCGACGGGGCCGAGGTCGGCGACGGCGAATGCAAACGGCAGGCCGCGGCTGAGACGGTCCCGAGAGTCGGGGAGCGCCGCCCACGGCATCAGGTCCCAGTAGGCGTCCTCTCGATGCAAGACGGACCCGTCCGGCTCCAGGGCCGACGTGTGGACCGTCTGCGAGCAGAACCCGAGCTCGGGGTGCTCGACGTTCCGCTCGATGAAGCCGTGGCGGGCCTGGGTGGCCGGCAACAGGGCATCGACGGTCTTGGCCAGTGCGTCCTCGGCGGCGCCGGAGAGCAGGGCACGCGAGGCCTCGAACAGCGCATGCTCGGCGCGACTCCGCTTCTCTGCGGCGGCCGCCGCGGCCACGAGCTTCTCGCGGGCGTCGCGTTTCTGCCAGAAGGCGGCGATCATCTGCGCAGCGGTCTCGAGGAGGCGGATCTCGTTCTCGCTCCAATCGCGCCGCTGGACGACGTCTGCGAAGCCCACGAGGCCGACCCATACGTCTTCGACGAAGATCGGCGCGTTGATCTCTGCCTCTACGTCGACTCCCTCGTAGACAGCAGCTTCCTCGGGGCTGAGCTGGTCGAAGTCCATGACGAAGACCTCGCCGCGGGACAGCGCGGCGTGGGAGTCCGGGAGACGCGACCAGGGCATCAGCGCCCAGTACGCCTGATCGAGGGCGACCCCCGGCTTGGACACCTCGCGGATGAGGCTGGTGCAGGGACCCAGCTCGGGATCGTCGACGTTGACCTCCACGAACAGGGTCGACGCGTCGGCGGCTTCCAGCAGGGCTTGGAGCGCCGGGTCCAGGTCGGCGTCCTCCTCGCCTCGCAGCAGGGCGTT
>CAYGCW010000241.1:0-4634 GCA_964348465.1 uncultured Acidimicrobiia bacterium
GCCAGGACCAGTGTGTGCCGTTCTGTGCCGCCCAGGCATGGCCGCGGCTGGCGAGGATGAAGGTGGCGTCCGCTCCTCCGCTGCGGAGGCAAGGCCGGATCCCGATCCCGGTGTCGGCCCGATGAGGGCGCCGGTGCCGCGCATCAACGAGCCCGGGGCGACGGAACCGGCCGGGCCGCCCTTCGACCCGCTGCGGCTCTGCATCTTCACGACCATTGCGCTCATCGCGTGGCTGGCCAGCCCGCCCGTCGCGGTGCTCGGCTTCAGCGCCATGGCGATCTGGGGCTACGTCCGCGCCCGGCGTGCCGGCCTGCTGCGCAGCCGCTGCCTCCTCGGCGACACCCGGCTGGTGCTCGCCTACCTGGCTCTGGCGTTCACGGCCGCTGCGGTCGCAGTGGGCATGCGTATCGCCAGCTGGCTGTGAGCTCGCGATCCGCCCGGAGACGTCGTCGGCTCGCCGGCGTGGGGGGTACTACACCCCCACCCGTTCACTGCGCCGCTCCAGGAGGGCGACGTCGCGCCAGCGGCCGTTGCTCTGGCCGAGACGCCGGCGGATGCCGACGGTGCGGAAGCCGTGCTTGCGGTGGAGACCGATGCTCGCCTCGTTCTCGGGGAAGATGCCTGCCTGGAGTGTCCACAGCCCTGCATCCTCGGAGGCGGCGACCAGCGCCTCCATGAGCCTGCTGCCTATCCCCCGGCCGGCGCATGCGGGATCGATGTAGACGCTCACTTCGGCGACGCCGCCGTAGACACAGCGGTCCGAGACCGGCGACAGCGCCGCCCATCCGGCGATCTCGCCGTCGAGCCGGGCAACCAGGCGGCCCGCCTCGAGATGGCTGCCATCCCAGGCGGCCCACTCGGGCACCGCGGTCTCGAACGTGGCGTCGCCGGTGGCGATCCCAGCAGCGTAGATGCGGCCCACTGCAGGCCAATCGGCGGGCGTCATGGCAGTGATGACGACTCCCGCAGCCATGGTGCGAGGATAGGCGTCCGCTACCGACCGACGGCCAGCGTTGTGGCCACCGCCTCGACGAGGCTCGGCGCCGAGAATGGCTTGAGCACGTAGTCGTCAGCGCCGGCCGCCAGCGCACGGTCCCGGTCGACGTCGAGCGCATGGGCGGTCACCGCCAGGATCGGGACCCGGCGAGTGCCACCCTCCTCGCCGGAACGTATTGCGGCGATGGCTGCGAGCCCGTCCATCTCGGGCATCTGCAAGTCCAGCAACGCCACGTCGAAGGTGGCCATCGCCGCCGCGTCGACTGCCTCTCGGCCGTTGCCGACCGCGGTCACCGCGCATCCGGCCTCCTCGAGGACGCTCGCGATCATCAACCGGTGGTCCGGCCTGTCCTCGGCGACCAACGCCCGCACGCCGTCGAGGCGGCGTGGTAGCGCCGGGTTGCTGGAGTCGTTCCCCCACTCATCCGGCCTCACCAGCGGCACCGTCACCGTGAACGAAGCGCCACCCCTGCGGTTGCTCGCAACGTCGACCGTGCCGCCGAGGTGGTGGACCAGCCGGGCGGTGATGGCCAGGCCGAGCCCGGTTCCCCCGAACACTCGGGTGGTCGATCCGTCGGCCTGGCGGAAGGGATGGAAGATCAGCTCCCGGCTCTCCTCCGGCACTCCGATCCCGGTGTCGGCGACGACGAACACGAGGTGGCCCTGCCTGGCCTCCACCCGCACGTCGACTCGCCCCTGCGGCGTGAACTTGATCGCGTTGGCTGCGAGATTGGTGAGGATCTGGTTGACCCAGCCACCATCGGTGCACACGACGTCCGGCACCGCCTCGTCCACGTCGATGCCGAACGCCAGCCCTCCCAGCTCGGCTCTGGCACGCAATGGATCGAGCGCCTTTCGCACCGTGGCACGCACGTCGACCGGGGTTATGTCGGGCTCCACCTGGCCCGACTCGATCTTGGAGAGCTGCAGGATGCCGTCAACCAGATCGAGCAGGCTGCGGCCGGATACCATCGCGATCTCGAGGTAGTCGCGCTGCAGGTCGGTCAGTTTTGTCCCCAGCGCCAGCTCGGTCATGCCGAGCACCGACGTCATGGGCGTCCGGATCTCATGGCTCACGTTGCGGAGGAACTCCGTCTTGAGGCGATCCGACTCGAGCGCGCGGTCGCGAGCCTCGCGCAGAGCATCGGCGGACGCCTTGCGCTGGGTGATGTCGACGACTTGCGCCAGCGAGTAGACCGGTCGCCCGGCGTCGTCGCGCACGATCGTCACGTTGGCCTGTCCCCAGATGACCTTGCCGCCGGACACGACGTATCGCTTCTCGAGGTCGATGCGCCGCACGTCACCCCGGTAGAGGGCGTCGAACTTGAGGTTGCTCTCCATCAGGTCGTCGGGATGGGTGATGTCGCGCCAGCTGCAGCCCACCAGGCTGGCGGGATCCGCCCCGAGCATCGCCCCGAAAGCCGGGTTGACCTGCACGAAGGTGCCGTCGCGTTCGGCCAGCACCATCCCGATCGGCGCGTGCTCGAAAGCGAGCTGATACAGCTCTTGGGCGCGGTCCCGGACCGCCACCACCGCCTCCAGTTCCTCGGTGAGCATGTTGAGGCCGGTGGCAAGGGCCCGGAACCCTTCCCCTCCATGGTCGACCGGAACCCGGCGGGCGAACTCGAAGGAGGCAAGCGAGAGGAGCTGCTCCAGCAGGGTGTCGAATTGAGCCTCGAGCATCGGCTGATGCCGGGCGAGGTGCTCACCGAGGACATTCACGGCGGCGGCCACCTCCCGCAGTGGCCCCTGCTCCGGCACGCGGCGCTGGTAGTCGCCGTGCGCGAAGGCTGTCAGGGCCTCCCGGATGGCTGGGACGGCCTCGTGCTGGTCCATCTCACAGGAACTCCGCCAGCCAGGCCCTGGCGTCCTCGGGAGAAGTGAACAGCTTGGTGGGCCGGTGCGGCCGGTTCAGCCCTATGAAGAAGCTTCCGATCACGCGGCTGATGCGCGACTTCACGACCAGCGCCGTTGCTTTGTTCACGTGCTCTGCCTTGTCGCCGGTGTAATAGGCGCGAGCCTCCTTGTCGATTCCCGACATGGCGCGGATGTCTATGAGCGTCGGCCGTGGCTCGCCGCGGCCGAGCCGCTCTTGCGCCTCGACATGGGCGACGGCATCGTCGATCGTGTCGTGGGCGCCGGCGTTGTAGTCGATCCATACGATGCCCGGGGCGCGAAGCGAGATGGTGGCGTTGCGAGTGGTGACGCGGATCGCTGGGTCGTCCGGCATGACGCGGAGCCTAGCCGGGCGCCCCGCCAGGAAGTGGCAGCCCGCAGGTCGGCGACCTCCGAGTCTGCCTGTGGCGGGCGGGTACACTCGCCGTCATGATCGACGAAATCGGACGTAGAGCGCGCACCGCGGCGCGTGTGCTGGCCGGCATCACGTCGGCACGCAAGCAACACGCCCTCGAGGCCATGGCCGCTGGGGTGGAGGCGGCGGCCGAGCCGATACTGGCGGCCAATGCCCTCGACATGGACCAGGCCGGCGCCGAGGGCGTCAGCGGCGCCCTCCTGGATCGCCAGCTCCTCACGCCGGAACGCGTCGCCGGCATGGCGGGCGGGCTCCGCAAAGTGGCGGCGCTGCCCGACCCGGTCGGTGTGCAGACCGGCGGCTGGCGCCTCTACAACGGCATCAGGGTGCAGCGCGTGCGGGTGCCGCTCGGCGTCGTCGCCGTGATCTACGAGGCACGACCCAACGTCACCGCCGACGCCGGCGGGCTGGCGGTCAAGGCCGGCAACGCCGCCATCCTGCGCGGCTCGTCGTTCACGCTGCGCTCCAACCTCGCCGTCGCCGCCGCGATGCGCGGCGCCCTGGAGGCCGAGGGCCTCCCCGCCGACGCCATCCAAGTGCTCGAGGACACCACGCGCGCGGGTGCCCGGGCCCTGATGCAGGCGACCGAGTGGGTAGATCTGCTGGTCCCGCGCGGCGGCCCGGGGCTCATTGCCGCGATCGAAGCCGAGGCCACCGTGCCCTTCGTGATCGACGGGGCCGGCAACTGCCATGTCTACGTCGACTCCGCTGCAGACCTCGACAAGGCGCAGGCCATCGTGATCAACGCCAAGACGCAGCGACCCGGCGTCTGTAACGCCGCCGAGAAGCTGCTGGTTCACGAGGCGATCGCCCCGAAGTTCCTCCCCGCCGTTGCGACGGCTCTCGCGGACGCGGGCGTCGAGCTGGTCGGCGACGAACGCGCAGTCGAGCTGGTGCCGTCTATGGGTGTCGCCGGCGACGCCGACTGGCCCACCGAGTATCTCGACCTCAAGATGGCCGTCCGGGTCGTTTCCGACGTCGACTCCGCCGTCGACCACATCCGCGCCTACGGCAGCGGACACACCGAAGCGATCGTCAGCGAGGATTACACCGCCTGCCAGTCGTTCGTGGCGGGCGTGGACGCCGCAGCGACGATGGTCAACGCCTCGACCCGTTTCACCGACGGTGAGGAGTTCGGGTTCGGCGCCGAGATCGGCATCTCGACCCAGAAGCTCCACGTACGTGGCCCGATGGGCCTCGAGGCGCTCACCTCCGAGCGTTACGTGCTGCACGGCGACGGTCAGGTGCGTTGACCGAGCCGGGCGGCACCGCCGCCGTCGCGGCCGCCCTGCGTGCGGCCGGGTATCTGCCCGACGAGCGGATCGCT
>CAYGCW010000242.1:0-4610 GCA_964348465.1 uncultured Acidimicrobiia bacterium
GGGCCGTGTCTCAGTCCCAGTGTGGCTGATCGTCCTCTCAGACCAGCTACCCGTCTTCGCCTTGGTGAGCCGTTACCTCACCAACAAGCTGATAGGCCGCGAGACCATCTTGGAGCGGCGGACCATTTCTTCACATCACCATGCGGTGTCGTGAAGGTATTCGGTATTAATCCGGGTTTCCCCGGGCTATCCCGATCTCCAAGGCAGGTTTCTCACGTGTTACGCACCCGTTCGCCACTGTCCCCACCCCGCTCTTACGAGTGAAGTGGTTCTCGTTCGACTTGCATGCATTAAGCACGCCGCCAGCGTTCGTCCTGAGCCAGGATCAAACTCTCCGTCGTAAGATCGCCGGCTTGCGCCGGTAATCCTCAGAAGAGCATGCGGAGACGGGGCCTAGCCTTGCCTCCGCACTGGCATCAGGTGGTTGTCCTGATGCGTTGCGCCGCCGGGCCGAGGCCCGTTGGCGCGGAATTGTCAGGTGCGCCCGGACCGGGCCCTGACGGGCCGCTCCGGACGCGGTTGGCTTTTGACACGCTGTTTAGTTGTCAAGGAGCCCGATGCCTCCACCCCTGACGGTCCGGCGTCAGCGCGCACGCGACCGCGGTGGGCAAAAGACAATTGTAGCAGACTCCAACGCCCCTGGGAACAGGTCCCGGGGCGTCCTGCAGGCGGAACGGTACCAGGAACGCCCCGCAGTGCAAGTCAACCGCGCCCCCGCGGCGAACATTCCCCCGGGGGGCGCCCCACGCCGTCCGGCGATGGCTCCCCCGGGCTACGCGGGGCGCCTGCTCGAGAGCGGCAAGCTCTCAGCCGACGAACCGCACGAAGCGTCGCTTCCCGACTTTCACCACGGCATTGGCCAGCGCGGCGCGGCCCACCTCTTCGTGCTCCAGCGGCTCGCCGTCGATCCGCACGGCCCCCTGGCCGATGAGCCGGCGGCCCTGCGACGACGATGGCACCAGCCCTGCCTCCTTGAGCAGGCCGGGCAGCCAGACCGGGTCGTCGTCGGGCAACGCGAACTCCTGGACCTCCTCCGGGGCCTGGCCTTCTTTGAACACGCGGTCGAAGGCCTCTTCGGCGCTCGCCGCGGCCTCTTCGCCCCAGTGACGTGCCACGACCAAGCGGCCGAGGCGCCGCTTGGTCTCGGCAGGATCCAGAGACCCGTCGTCGAGGCCGGAGGTGATCGCGACGAGCTCGGCGGCGGGCACGAACGCCGCCAGCAGGAAGTAGTCGGCCATCGCGTGGTCGGGGATGCTCATCACCTTGCCGAACATCTCGGCGGCGGGATCCCGCACCGAGATGTAGTTGCCGTACGACTGGGACATCTTGCGGCTGCCATCGGTGCCGACGAGCAGCGGCACCGTCATCGCGATCTGGGGCTCCTGGCCGTAGGCCCGCTGGATGTCGCGGCCCACGAGCAGGTTGAGGAGCTGGTCGGCGCCGCCCAGCTCGACGTCGGCCTCCACCGCCACGGAGTCGTATCCCTGAAGGAGTGGGTACATCAGCTCGATCATCGACAGCGGCACACCCGCGGCGAGGCGCGACGCGAAGTCCTCCCGTTCGGTGAGCTGAGCGACGGTCATCTTCGCCGTCAGCTCGAGCACCTCGGCCATGCCCATCGCGGCCAGCCACTCCGAGTTGTACCGGATCTCCAGGCGGTCCTCCAGCAGCAGCGGGCGCAGCATCGTCAGGCACGACTCGGCGTACTCGGCGACCTGCTGGGCGGTGAGGCGCACCCGCGTCTCGCTGCGGCCGCTCGGGTCGCCCACCTGGGCGGTGAAGTCGCCGACGATCAGGACCGCAATGTGGCCGAGCTCCTGGAATCGGCGGAGGAGGTCGAACACAACCGCCCATCCCAGGGTGACATCGGGGGCGGTGGGGTCGACGCCGAACTTCACGCGCAGCGGTTGTCCCGTGGCCAGACGCGCCTCGAGGTCTTCCACGGGCACGACCGCGTCGACGGCGTGCATGAGGTGGGCGAGCTGGTTCTCGACGTCGGGCATCGCGTCCTCGTCCCCGGCGGTGGAGCGGGAGGGTAGCGGCGCCATGGCGGCGCATCCGTCGGGCCGGCCGGAAATACCCTGGATCGGGCCGGTCCCCCGGTACCGTGGCCCGGGTACCCGATGCTGCGATGGTTGGCCGCCCTGACGGGCGCTCTGATGATGCTCTCTGCGTGCTCCGTCGAGCCGCTGGACGACCCCGGACTCGGTGACCGCGCGCTCACCACGATCGTCTACGCCGCCGACGGGACCGTCCTTGCGGAGTGGCACGCCGAAGAGGACCGCTTCCTGGTGGAGTACGCCGCGATGCCCAAGCATCTCCTCGATGCCGTGGTGGCGATCGAAGACGAGCGGTTCTGGGCGCATCCCGGAGTGGATCTCAAGGCGCTGGCGCGGGCGTTGATCGCCAACCTGGAGGCAGGCGGCGTCGTTCAGGGCGGCTCGACCATCACCCAGCAGTACCTCAAGAACGTGCTGCTGACCCCCGCGGTCACCGTCGACCGCAAGGTGCGGGAGGCGGCCCTGGCGCTGCGCCTGGAGTCGAGTCTCACCAAGGAACAGATCCTCGAGCGCTACCTGAACACCGTGTACTTCGGCAAGGGTGCGTACGGTGTGGGCACCGCTGCCCAGCGCTACTTCGGCAAGCTGCCCGCCGGACTCACGCTCGGTGAGTCGGCGTTTCTGGCCGGGCTGATCCAGGCGCCGGCGTCGTCGGACCCGTACGTCGATCCCGAGCAGGCACTCGCCCGCCGCCGCGTCGTCCTGGAGAAGATGGCGGATCTCGGCTGGATCAGCGCCGCCGACGCCCAGACGGCAGACCAGGAGCCGCTCGAGCTGCGGCCGCCGGACGCCGGCGACCAGGTGCGCTACCCGTACTTCGTCGAGGAGGTGAAGCGGCGGTTGCTGGCCGACCCGGCGCTCGGCGCCACGCCCACCGACCGCTACAACGCCGTGTTCCGGGGAGGCCTGCGCATCCACACGACCCTCGACCCGGAGCTCCAGGAGATCGCCGATGCCGCCGTGGCCGATGTGCTCGCCGGCGACGGGCCGTACGCCGCCGTGGCGTCGCTCGATCCCCGTACCGGCCACGTCCTGGCGCTGGTAGGTGGCCGCGACTTCTACGACCGCCACGACTCGGTCGCGCAGTTCAACCTCGCCACCCAGGGACGCCGGCAGCCGGGCTCCGCGTTCAAGCCGTTCGTGCTCGCCGCCGGCATCGAGTCGGGACTCGGCCTCGACGCCGTCTTCGAGGGCGGCGCCGAGGTCGAGATCGCCACGAACTCGGGCCCGTGGCTCGTCCAGAACTACAACGAGACGACTTTCCCGGACCTGACCTTGCTCGAGGCGACGGTGTTCTCCGTCAACGTCGTCTACGCCCGGCTCGTCGACACCGTCGGCCCGCAGGCAGTGGCGGAGCTGGCCGCGGCGGCCGGCGTCGCCGAGGAGCTCGACCCGTTCCACTCGGTGGCGCTCGGCGCTCAGGAAGTCAGCGTCCTCGATCTGACGAGCGCCTACGGCACGTTCGCCGCCGACGGGGTCCACGTCGACCCGGTGCTGGTCACCCGCATCGACACCCACGACGGCGTCAACCTCTTCGAGGCGACGCCCGCCGTCACGACGGTCATGGAGCGCGAGGTGGCGCGTGAGGTCACCGCCGCCCTGACCGAGGTGGTGCTCCGAGGCACCGGCCAGCAGGCCCGCATCGGCCGCCCCATGGCCGGCAAGACCGGCACCTCGCAGGAGCACCGCGACGCCTGGTTCGTCGGCTACACGCCCGAGATGGTCACCGGCGTTTGGGTGGGCTTCCCCCAGGGCGCCGTATCGATGGAGGTACCCAACACGCCGTTCTCGGTGACCGGCGGAACATGGCCGGCGCAGATCTGGGCCCGCTACTCGTCGCTGGCCCTGACCGGCGTTCCCTTCGGACGGTTGGCGACCGCCGACTCCGACGGCACCGTCGGCGTGCTCATCGACACGTCGACGGGATTCCTGGCGGGCCCGCTGTGCACGCGGGCCAGCGTGCAGCGCATCCGCGTGCCCGCCGACGCGGTTCCCAGCGTCATCTGTCCGATCCACAACCCAGAGGGTCTCGGCGAGCTCGGCACCGTGGCGATGCCGGACGTGCTGGGCCTCAACGTGGCCGACGCCGTGGCAACGCTGTCGGACGCCGGTTACGGGGCCGTGGCCGACTGGGACGAGCCCGGTCCGTTGGCGCCCGGCACCGTCTACGGCCAGGACCCGGGCCCGGGAGCGGCGGCCGCCGCCGGGATCACCGTGCGTCTGACCGTTGCCGGCCCCGCTCCGGGATCGGTCGTCCCGTCCGTCCTGGGTCTTCCCCCCGCCGAGGCCCAGCAGCGGCTGGCCGCAGCCGGGCTGACGGCCGAGGTGGTCGTCACCGCCGAATCCGATCCGGACGAGGCCGCGGCGCGACGCGGCTTGATCTGGGCGCAGCAGCCCGCGGCCGGTAGTCCCAAATCGGGGTCTGTCACCGTGTGGGTCAACCCCTAGTGGTCAGACCGGGCGCCCAGCCGAACGTCCCGGCAGCGCTGCGCCGTTGAACCCATGGTCGCGGTAGGCGTCGAACTCTGCGTAGAACTGGGCCGGCGAACG
>CAYGCW010000243.1:0-4560 GCA_964348465.1 uncultured Acidimicrobiia bacterium
GGACCCGCTCGCTCCCTACGCCGGCGACCTGCCCGTCCCCCGTCACCCCCGCAGCCAGGCCGGGTTGGCCACTGCGGCCACCCAGCGCGTGGAATCGGCGCTGCCGGCCCCGCCGGGGCCTCCCGCCGCCGCGGCACGCGCCGCTCGGGCTGCGCTGCGACTCCTGCCCGAGCCGGCGGCGCGACTCGCCGTGAGGATCACGCCGCAACGCCTGAAGGACCGGTTCCGTTCGCTGGCGAGCTGGCCCGCCGAAGAAGCCCGGCGCCGCCGAGCCGAGCGGCACGCCGCGTTCCGGGCGCGGGCCGCCGCCGGCGACTTCCCCGAGCTCGACGAGCCCGAGGTGACGGTGGTGATCCCCTGCTACGACCAGGGCCGCTTCCTCGACGACGCGCTCGCCGGCGTCTTCGAGCAGACGTTCACGTCGTTCGAGATCGTGGTGGTCGACGACGGCTCCCGCGACCCGGACACACTGCGGATCCTCGACGGTCTCGACCTGCCCCGCACGCGGGTGCTCCGCCAGGGCAACCGCGGCCTCGCTGCGGCTCGCAACGCCGGCATCGCCGCCGGGCGGGGCCGCTTCGTGGTCCCGCTCGACGCCGACGACGAGTTGCGGCCCGCCTTCCTGGCCCGGCTCCATGCTGCGCTGCTGGAGGACGAGAGCGCAGCGTATGCGCACTGCTGGGCCGAGCTGTTCGGCGACGTCGCCGCGGTGTGGGCCACCCGGCCCTACAACCCGTATCAGATGCTGGTGTCGAACTCGGTGGTCGGATGTGTGCTGCTTCGCGCGGCGGCCTGGGAGGCCGTGGGCGGCTACGACGAGTCGATGCGGTCGGGAAACGAGGACTGGGATCTCTGGATCAGGCTCCAGGGCTCCGGCTGGGGCAACGTCCAAGTCCCCGACCCGCTGTTCCGCTACCGCAAGCACGGCGTATCGATGAGCGTGGAGACCGAGTCCCGCTTCGAGCAGGCGCTGCGGGAGGCTGCGGCCCGCCATCCCGAGCTGTACCAAGCCGCAGCACTTCGGCGCACGAAGGCGGAGTTCTACCCGTGGGTCTCGGCGCTGGTGGCAACGCCGGCTGCGGTCGAGTCGCTGGCGCATCAGAACCTCGACGACCTCGAGATCGTCGCCGGCCCCGCCGCGTGGGACGCAGCCCGGCGCGCCGCCGCCGCGCGCGGGTGGAGCACCCGCATGGCAGCAGCCGACCCCGTGAGCTCGGCACGCGGCAAGTTCCTCGCCGATTGGGACGCGGTGGATTCGGCGGGGCCGGGGGCGCTGGCCCGGCTGGCGGCGTCCTTGGAGGCTGCGCCCGCAGCCGCCGCCGCAGGACCGGCCGGTGTCCCTACGCTGTGGCGGCACTGGACCGTCGCCGATCCCGATGCCTCGCACCGCGAGGTGATCGCCGTCGATGCCTCTATCGAAGGGACCACGGGCCGGCTCGGCACCGGCAGCCATCCCGATCCCGCCTGGATCGTGGCGCCCGGGCCCGGGTGGCCGGACCTGCCGTTGCAGCGCCAGCCGCCCGAGGTCGAAGGGCGCCTGCCGGCCTGGGTGGAGGCGGTGAGTCCGTGAAGCCGCCGCTGTGGCTGCGCAAGCTCGTCCGCCCGCTCATCCCCGACGCGGTCATGGCCCGCTACCGGCTGCACGAGCACTCGCGTCAGGTGCGGGTGAACGTCGACGTGTTCCTGCCCCCCGGAGACGGCAGCCGCAGCCGCTGGTTGACGACCACGCCCGACACCTACCGGGTCGGCCGGCTCCCCGAGGGGGCCGCGGTGGAGTTCCACCACGTCGCGCCGGGGAGCCCGGGCCTGCCCGACGGGCGCGACGCCGATGTGCTGGCCGCCGGCGCCGACCGCAGTGACGCCGAGCTGGCGGCCCGCCTCGTGACCGCCGCCGCCGTCGACGTCGGCGTGATCGCAGAGGTGCCTGCCCCCCGGCTCGTGGCGAGGCGCCGCGTGGAGCCGACCGTCGCCCCGCTGGCGGTGGCCGCCCGGAGGGGGCGCTGGATGGAGGCCGGCGGTCTCCCCGCGGGCGAGGCTCCGCTGCCAGGGCTGCTCGAGCGGCTGCGGGACGCCGGCAACCGGATCGGCCTCGTCCCCCACCCGCCGGCCGGCGCCCCAGCCGCCCGCACCGACCCGATCTCCGCGCCGCCGGTGCTGATACTGGCACTGGTGCCGATGCACGACGTGGGGGGCGGAAGCCGATCGGCGCAGCTCGCACGAGAGCTGGTGCGGCGCGGCTACCACGTGACCTATGCCGCCCTCTACGGCACGATGGAGTCGCGGGACCTCGGACTGCGCTACGTCCACCCGCGGCTGGAACAACCGCGGGCCACCGAGCTCGACGTAGGGCGCTACCTGCAGCGCGTGGACGGCAAGACGCCGATCGTGATCGTGGAGGCCCCCACCCCCGAGTTCCTCGACCCGGTGCGCCGGGCCACCTCCGCCGGGGCCACCGTGGTCTACGACGTCGTGGACGACTGGTCGGCGCCGTCGCTCGGCGGCGACTGGTACCGCCCTGAGGTGGAGGACCAGCTCGCAGCGCTCGCCGAGGTGGTGACCGCATCCGCTCCCGACCTCGTCGCCGCCCGGCAACGTCGGGGACGGCCAGCGGTCCTCGTGCCCAACGGCGTGGATGCCGAGATCTTCGCTGGCGACGCCGGCCCCCGGCCACCCGACATTCCAGCCGGAGCCGGGCCGGTCATCGGGTACCACGGCTCCCTGCACGGCGACTGGTTCGACTGGGACGCCGTCGCCGCCGTGGCGGCCGCCTACCCGCAGGCACGGCTGGTGGTCATCGGCGACGACCGGGTCCCCCGGCCCGGGATGCCGCCCCACGTCCACTTCCTCGGCCTCAAGCCGCAGATCCACCTGCCGGCCTACCTCGCCGCTATGGACGTCGGGATCGTGCCGTTCGTCGTGTCCGGGGTCACCCACGCGGTGAGCCCGCTCAAGGCGTTCGAGTACCTCGCCTCCGGCGTCCCGGTGGCGGCCCCGCCGCTGCGGTCCCTGGCCGGGCTCGACGGCGTACACACTGCGAAGTCGCTGCCCGACGCCGTCGCCGCCGCGCTGGCCGCTCCCCGCCCCGACCGGGCCGCCGCCCTGGCCGCCCACTCATGGGGGGGCCGGCTGGCGGAGATGTTCCGAGCCGCCGGGCTCGACCTCCAGGACGCGGCCGGCCCGGGGCCGACCGTCCTGGTGCGCCCCGCCACCCACTATCGCAAGGCCGATCGGGAACTGTGACACCCACCAGGTTGGAGGAAGGGGCTGCTATCGTCACCGCGTCCACCCGGCCCCTGCGGCCCCTGCGCCTGCCATGAACACCAAGGTCATCCGTTTCGGGCGGGTCGAGCACGAACTCGAGCACGCCGGAGACCGCTCCGAGCTCCTGAACGATCCCGCATTTCTGGACCGCGCCGCCGGCTACGTCCGTGACATCGTCGCGGCTCGCGGCGTCGAGGTCCTGTCGTTCGACGTCTTCGACACCGTGCTGCTGCGGGATGACAAATCCGAGCTGACCCGGTTCGCCGAGATCGCCGAGCGGATCTGCGAGGAGGTCGAGGAGGCCCGCTGCGAGTTGGGCGATGCGCTGATCGCCCGCCTCGTGGCCGCCCGGGCCTGCTACCGCACCGGCCCCAAGGTCGAGGGCTGCCGCGAGGGCACCCTCGGCGAGATCCACGAACTGTTGAGCATCGCCCTCACGGGCTCCGTGGCGATCGCCGCCCGCTCCGCGGCCATCGAGCTGGACTACGAGGAGGCGCACCTGGCTCCGAGCCGGCTGGCCCGCCGCCTCGCCGAGGACCACATCGCCCGCGGCGGCCGGGTCGTCCTGCTCTCGGACATGTACCTGTCGGCCGCCGAGATCTCCGGGCTCCTCGATGCGGTCGATCCCGGCTTCCCGCGGGAGCTCGTGGTCAGCTCGGCCGACGAGAAGCTCTCGAAGAAGAGCGGCCTCCTCTTCGGCACCGTCGCGGCGCGGCTCGGCATCTCGCCGGACCGCTTCCTGCACGTCGGCGACTCCCTCACCGGCGACTACCAGAGGCCGATCCAAGCCGGGTGGCACGCCGTGCACCTGCCGGTGCCCGCCTCGCAGCGGGGCCGCATCTACGAGGACTTCCACGCCACGCTCGACTCCCTGGAAGCGAAGGGCGTACCCGTGGCCACGATGGTGAGCCCGCCATCATGGTGATCGAGAGCGCCGCCGCCGACGCCCGCCGAACGGAGCTGGGTCGCGAGGTGCTCGGGCCCATGATCCGCAAGTTCCTGTTCCTGCTCCACCACCACCTTCGCTACCGGGCCGGCGACTCTGCCGTGCTGTACGTGGCCAGGGCCGGGGTGCGCATCAAGGAGTTGTACGAGCTCTACTGCGAGTCGGCCGGGCTGGAGCCGGTTCCCGGGCGGATCGCCTGGACGTCGCGCATGCTCATGGTGAAGGGCGCGATGGTGCCGGCCCCCGAACTGGCGGCCGAGATCATGGACAAGGAGTTCCCCGTCGGCACCGTCGCAGATGCGCTGGCGGCGGCGTGGCGCCACGACCCCCAGCTGGCCGCCAGGATCGACCGC
>CAYGCW010000244.1:0-4262 GCA_964348465.1 uncultured Acidimicrobiia bacterium
CGGCCACCGGCTCTCGCTGGCGTTTCCTGCCTACGTGCAGGCCCTCGAACTGAAACGCGCCGCCGGGAACGTCGCCGACGTCGAACGCGGCGAGGACCTGCTTCGCCAGATGATCCGCCACCAGATCGGCAGAACCCAGGCGGCCACGATCTTCGGCGGCATCGGGGAACAAGCTGCGGCGCTGGAGGAGGCGGTCGCAGCAGCGGAGGCAATCGGCGACGACCGGCTGGGGATCGAGGCGGCGCTCATGCTCGGCGACGTCTACAGCCAGACGTACCAGCCGGAGCAAGCGTACGAGTTGTTGCAGGGTCTCGTGGCCGGAGGGCGGCTCGACGAAGACCAGGGCGTCTCGGCTCGGTTCGCGCTGGCATCGGCTGCGTCGGAAACCGGCCGCGCCCAAGAGGCGCAGCGCCTCCAGGAGGAGCTGCTCGCTCTGCCTGCCGGTCGCCTCGGCGACAGCCGGGCGACGCTGTGGCTGAACTACGGCAACACGCTCCGGGAGCTGGGAGACCTGGCCGGGGCGGAGCGGGCGTTCGCCACGGCCCTCGACGAGCTTCCCCCGCCCAAGTCGGAGACCTCGATCGAACCGCGCGAGCCCCACATCCTGGGGCTCCAGGGCGAGCTGCGCTTCCTTCAGGGCGACCCGGAAGGGGGCGCAGAGCTGCTGGCCCGCGCGGCGGAGATCTACCAAGGGCTCCCCGGGGTCCAGTCCCTCCAGTTCAACACGCTGGCGGCGCGGTGCTTCATGAACCAACGGCAGTACGAGGAGGCGGCGGTCTACGTGGGCCGTGCCAAGGCCATGCGCAGCTTCCTGCTCCAGGAGGACCCGACCCTGCCGGTCCTCCAGAGCTTCCTCGGCAGGTCCGGAGCGATCGACTGGTACGAGGTGGAGATCGAGCTGCGCCGTGACACGAACGAGTCGCGTCGCGCCGCGCTGGTGGTGGCCGAAGGCGCCAAAGGACGGGTCCTGGAGTGGATCCGCAGGGTCGGGGGTGGAGACGCGGCCAAGGAGCTGCTGTCGTCCGAGTGGGTCGGGCCCGCCGTGGACCGGGTGGCGGCCTGGGCGGCCGCACGCGGGGCGCGGGTGGTGTCGGTGTTCGCGGCGCCGCGCGGGCTGGCGCTCTTCTCGATCACGGGGCAGGGCGCCATCGAAGCCGGGTGGCTCGAGGACTTCGACTACACGGCGTTTGCCGCCGAGGCCATGGAGCCATGGGAGGCGGCGCTCGCCCGCTCCCTCGTGGACGACGATGCCGCCGGCACCGCCTCCGAGATGACCGATCGCCTCTTGCAGGAGGCCGGGGAGTGGATCGCGGCCGGCCTGCCCTCCATCGAGGACGGCGGCGAGCTGCTCGTACTGCTCCCGCATCGCGGGTTCCGCGCCCTCCCGCTGTCGCATGCGCGCCTGCCGGGCGGGGCCCGCCTCGGCGAGCGGTACCAGCGGGTCGTCACCGCCGCCTCCCTCCACAGCCTTGCCGAGAGCGTCGGGCGCGCCGCCGGCGCCGCCGGTGCCACCGGCCCGCCGGCGGCGGCATTCGTAGACCCGGACGGCTCGCTGCCGTTCTCGCGCCTCGAGGGGCTCGCCATCGCCGGCGCGGCCAACACGGCGACGGGGCCGGCTGCCACCGAGGCGGCCATCCGCGCCGCCCTTCACGACACCCGGCCGTTGCTCATCTCCGCCCACGGTGACTTCGACGAGATGAACCCATGGCGCTCCCGCATCCGCGCGGTGGACGGTGATGTGGAGCTCTACGAGCTGCTCGAGCCCGGGGCGCCGACGTACCCGTCCCTGGTCGTGCTCGGTGCCTGCGAGACGGGGCGGTCGCTGCGCACGCCGTCGGACGAGCCGCTGGCGTTCCCGTCGATCCTGACGCAGGCCGGAGTGGAGACGGTGGTGGCGCCGGCGTGGATGGTCGACGACTTCGCCTCCCTGCTGTTCCTCACGAAGCTCGTCGAAACCATCGACGCGGGTCTCGACGCTGCTGCCGCCCTCGAGCCCACCGCCCAGTGGCTGCGCGACCTCCGCCCGGAGGCGGCCGTGTCGTACGTGGCCGGCATCGTCGACCGCATCGCCTCCCAGGGCGACCCGGGACGGGAGGCGCTCGCCGGCGCCGCCGACGCTCTGCGCGACGCCCGTGCCTGGCTCGACGGCCTCGACGAGCACGAGCAGCCGTTCGCGTCGATCCTCGACTGGGGGGCGTTCCAGGTCACCGGGGTTCCGGCCTGACGCTCACCCCGCCTGGCGCAGGTCCCGTCTCCGGAACAGCACGACCGCCAGCGCGACCATGGCCACCGCCAGCCCGGCGAGGAGAGCGCCGTGGCCCCAGTGCATCCCGTTGTTGAGCGGATCGCTTTCCAGGTAGTAGTAGAAGGGAGACCAGCGGGCGTAGCCGGCGAGGCTGTCGGTGAGGCGCAGCATGGAGTTCATCAGGAAGAACGCCAGCGCCAGGCCGGTGGTCCCGAACACGGCCGCCTTCACCCGGCCGGTGCCGGCGCTGATGGCCAGGGCGGCGCCCCCGAACACCATCCCCAGCAGCGTCACCAGCAGCGACGCCGCGGCGATGTCGCGGATGCTCATCCCCAGGCCGCCCAGCAGCGACCCGGCGACCGTCCCGGCGAACGTCACGAGGCCCAGCACTGCGGCGTGGGCTGCCATCGCCGCCGTCTTCTCCAGCACCACCCGGGTCCGGCTGATCGGGTTCGCCAGCAGCAGGCCCATCGTGCGGCGCTGCTCCTCGCCGGCCAGCGCCTTGGCGCCGATCGCCACGGTCACGACGATGAGGGCGATGGGGGCGGTGACGCTGAAGTGCTCGGTCTGGTACCAGCCTTCGGGCGTTCCCATATCCGCGAAGCCGACCATCGCCAGCAAAGCCTCGGGAAGCTGGTCGGAGAAGTTCCTGATGTCCTCGTCGAGGAGGGTCCACATCGGGCCCAGCATCACCCCGAACGAGGCCATGATCAGCGCCGTGATCGTCGCCAGGCCCTGGTGCTCGGACAGGGTCTTGACCCAGATGTGCGAGACCCGGGCCGACCCGGCCAGGCGCTCGATGGCCTTCCGGGTGAGCGGGTTGGCGCGCAGCCGGTCGACCAGCGTGACCGGCTCGCTCCTCTGGCGCAGGTCTCTCAGGTTCACGCCGACCACGGCCAGGACGGCGCAGGCCACCGTGGCCCCGCCCAGGATGGCCATGTGGCCCCAGTCGACGCCGCGCAGCAGCGGCTGGCCGCCGTCGAGGTAATACCAGGGGAACACCTTGGCGAGGTCAGCCGCGCCCTCGATCAACGGCAGCACGCCGACCGCCACATACGACACCACCAGCAGCGCCGCCGCGCCCGCCGAGGCGACGGTGCGGTTTCCGGTCCACGCCCCGATCGCCATGGCCAGGAACCCGTAGAAGAGGGCGCTGACGTACAGGTGCACCATCAGCGCCCCGACGTGGAGGCCGGTCACGTCCACGTCGAGCAGCTCCGGCGTCACCAAGCCGGCGCCCCACAGGAACAGCGTTGCCAGGCCGATCAGCACCACCAGCGACCCGGCCTTCGACACCAGCACGTAGGTGCGGCTCTTGGGGTTGCCCAACAGCAGGCCGATGGTGCCGTCGCGTTCCTCGCCTGCGATCGACGACGCGCCGATCGACACGGCCAGGCCCGCCAGCGTCAGCGCCCCGGCGAACAGGTACACGGCGCGGTAGGCGAGGGTACCGGCGTCGGTGGCGTCGCCGATGCCGAACAAGGTCCGCATCGCCTCGGGCAGCTCGGTGTAGACGGAGAGATCGATCTGGCGGTACACCGACATCCCGTACAGCAGGAACAGGCCGACGCTGACCGCCCCCACGGTCACGCCGATCCAGCGGTCTCGCAGCGACTTGGTGAAGACGGTGGCGAGCATCAGACCGTCTCCTCGTCGCGGTAGTAGGCGAGGAAGATCTCCTCCAGGTCGGCTTCCCGCGTCGAGATGTCGACGACCTCGTACTCCGCCAGGCTCTTGAGGAGCACGTCCATCTTCCCGTCGTAGGACAGGGTCGCCCGGTGGTCGTCCACCGCGGCCTCGCGCACTCCCGGCACCCCTGCGAAGGCCCCGGCCGGCACCGGGACGCCGAACTCCAGCTCGACGCGGCGGATGGCCTTCGACCGCAGCTCGTGGACGAACTCCACGGCCACCAGCCGGCCGTGGCGGATGATCCCGACCTGGTCGGCGACCCGCTGCACCTCCGACAGCGTGTGGCTGGACAGGAACACCGTGCGGCCCTCGCCGGCCACCTCGCGGA
>CAYGCW010000244.1:4272-4537 GCA_964348465.1 uncultured Acidimicrobiia bacterium
TCGAGCCCCGTGCTGGGCTCGTCCATGATCAGCAACTCGGGGCGGTTCATGAACGCCTGGATCAGGCCCACCTTCTGGCGGTTGCCCGACGACAGGTCTCCGACCTTCTTCGAGAGGTCGGCGTCGAGCCGGTCGGCGAGCTCGTCGACGTAGCCCCAGTCCACCCCGCCGCGCAGGTTGGCGAAGTACGTGAGGGTGTCCCTGCCGGTGAGGTTGGGGTACATCGCCAGGTCGCCGGGGACGTAGCCGATGTGGTTGCGGATCT
>CAYGCW010000245.1:0-4498 GCA_964348465.1 uncultured Acidimicrobiia bacterium
CCCCGCCATCTTCGGCTCCAGCCCGTCCTACATCCCGATCCTCAACGGGGCCTTGGGCGGTGGCGATCCGGCCGCCGGCGCGGCGCTGTTCAACTCGTTCCCGTACTACAACGCGGGAACGTCGGCGGCCTGGGAGTCCGACGTGCCGGGCATGGTACAGATGCGAGCAGACTGGGAGGCGAGTGGCGCTCCGATCGAGGTGGTCACCGCGTTCTACTACTTCGGCTACACCCAGGGTCAGACATTCAACGAGATCCTGAAGGTTGCGATCGCCAACGGCGACATCACCAAGAAGGGGATGCTGGCCGCGGTCGATGCGGTGCAGAACGTCCAGTTGGAGTACGGGACCAGCCCGGCCGGCTACGGTCCCACCCCCAAGGATCGCATCCCGACCACCGATACGGGCATCGGCGTGGTGACGACCACCGACCAGGCCGTGTTCGGGCTCGAGTTGATCGGGGACCAGTTCTCGGCCCCCTACATGGCCGACTGGGATCCGGCCGGATAGTCCGCGCCGACCCACTGACCTGACCACAGGGCGGGCCCAAACGGGCCCGCCCTTCTCTTTCCTGATCCAGGGAGGCGTGCCCACCGAGCCGGGGTGCGCAGCGTATCGGATCCGATCTACCGCAGCCGCGGGCTCAAGTCTCCGTCCGGAACCGCCGACGTCGGAACCATGAGACGGGCGCTCGTGATCGTCGCCGTGGCCGCCGGCGTTCTGCTGGCGCCGCTGCCCGTGGACGCCGGGGTGCCGTGGCGAGAGCAGATCGTTCCGGGAACACGGGCGCTGGTCTCGGCGCCCATCCAATCGCTGGGCATCGACGTCGGCCGCCTCGAGATCCCGGCCATCGGCCTCGACGAGACCATCCGCGAGGGTGTCGCGATGGAGGTCATCAACCGCGGTGTCGCCCACTGGGTCGGTACTGCGATCGCCGGCGGCGTCGGCAACATGGTCCTGGCCGGTCATCGCACCACGTACACGGCGCCGTTCCTGGACCTCGACCGGCTCCGGGCCGGCGACGAGATCTACGTCACCGGCCTCGACGGGCGGCGGGTCACCTACCGGGTCCGCCAGACGATGATCGTCGAGCCGACCGAGGTGTGGATCGCCGATCCCACGACGGTCCCCACCCTGACCCTCTTCGCCTGCCACCCGAAAGGGTCGCTCCGCTACCGCATCGTGGTCAGGGCCGACCTCGTCGGGGTACCGGTGGTCCTTCCCTAGAGGCCGGAGCCGCTGAACCCGCTGGGCCCCGCCGCCCTGCCGCGCCTCCCGGGCCGGAAGGCGCCGGCAACGGAGGTCTCGGTGAACGCCGTGCCCGGCACGCCGCCGGACACCGCGTAGTGGTACAGCGCTGTCTGGAAGACGGCGCTGAGGGCGCTGAGCACGACTGCCACCAGCGCCGCCCACAGCACGGCGATGGCGATGGCGACCACCAGGGCCCCGGTGCCGGTGGCGGCGGCCAGCGCGACGAGGGCCACGGCGGGCAGGGCCGCCACGAACCCGAGAATCCCGAACCCGATCTGGGCGGTGACGTTCTCGCCCCAGGTGCGGCGGAACAGCTCTGCGGCCCGCTTGATGCTGTCGCCGACGCCCACCCCTTCGATCACCAGCACCGGGATCACCAGGAACGTCACCAGCGACCAAGCCAGGCCGGCCAGCCCACCGATGACCGCCCCGACGGCGCCGAAGCGCTCTTCGAGCGTCCGCAGGATCACCGAGACGGTGGCCGTGATGGCGGCCCACCCGATGATCGCGCCCAGGTGCCCGGCGGCCCCCCGCAGCGCGCTGCCCAGGGTGGGGTCGCCGCCTTCCAGGCGCTCGTTGGCGGCGTGGACCAGCGCCGCGTTGAAGAAGATCGTGACGAAGGCCAGCGCCACGTAGGCGATGAACAGCAGGACGTAGCCGATCGCTCCCGGGTCGCCGTCGTCGCCTGCCGTGACGAACACGGGAGCGAGGAACGTGGCCGCCACCGCCAGGGTCGCCACGGCCGACATCACCGGCAGGACGAGCAGTTCCTTGTCGGCCTTGAGGACCTCCCAGGACGCTTTGGCCATCTCGATGGTGCGGCGGATGCGGCTCACGGACGCAGCGTAACCGACGCGTGGCTAGCGGGGGTTCACCGGTACCATCTGCTTCCACGGCATCGTGACCATCGAACCGGAGACCCTGCCTACGCCCCCGCCATCCGTGGAGGCGCCCCGCCGCCGCCGTGCCTGGCGGTGGGGGGTGATCGCGTCCGTAGCCGTGGTGGCCGGCGCCCTGGCACTGTTCGCCGCATCAACGGTCGAGGTGTCGTACTACGCGGTCGGGCCCGGCCCGATCGAGGAGGTCGACCGGCTGGTCTCGGTCGTCAGCGACGTCCAGACGTACGAGAGCAGTGGGGACTTCTACTTCTTGACGGTGGTGCTCGACGAGGTGACGGTGCTCGAGTACCTCGATGCCGCCATCGACTCCCGTGTCGACCTCCAGCCTCGCGAGGCGATCCGCCCGGCGGGCATCTCGCCCGAGGAGCTGCGGGAGACCAACCAGCGCTCGATGGAGGATTCGAAGCAGTGGGCGGTCTTCGTCGCCCTGACCCGCCTCGGTTACGAGGCGACGCTCACCGGCGAGGGCGCGATCGTCCTCGGTCTGGTCGAGGAGAGCCCTGCCGAGGGCAAGCTCCAGACCGGCGACGTCATCGTCCGGCTGGACGGCAAGGAGATCGAGATGGCGGGCGACGCCGTGGTGGCGGTGGCGAATCACGGGCCGGGGGACATCATTGCTTTGCAGGTGCGGCGGCCCGCCGAGGACGGTGGCGACCCTGAGGAGTTCGATACCGAGATCCTGCTCGGCGAACATCCCGACGACGACAGCCGCGGGTTCATCGGCGTCTACCTCGACACGTTGAACGGCCACGCCGAGTTCCCCATCGACGTGGAGATCGACTCCCGGAACATCGGGGGCCCGTCGGCGGGCCTCATGTACGCGCTGTCGGTGATGGACCGGTTGAGTCCCGAGGACCTCACCAAGGGGCACGTCATCGCCGGCACCGGCACCATCGACGACGAGGGCCAGGTGGGCGCGATCGGCGGCGTGCGGCAGAAGGTGTTCGCCGCCCGCGACAGCAGCGCCGAGTACGTTCTGGTGCCCCGCAACAACTACGAGGACGCCCTCGACGCGGCCGGTGGCGACATCCCGGTCATCCCGGTGGACACCATCGACGACGCCCTCGCGTTCCTGGACACGCTGGAGCCGGCCGCGGCCGTGGCGGCGCCCGAGGGGCGCTGACGAAAGGCGGGCTTGCACCGCGGGCGCTGGGTATCGTGCGCCTGCGATGAGCCGTGACGATCCCGCCGGGCCGCAGCGCGGTCCGACGTTCCGTGTCGCCAGGCGCGGTTACGACCGCGCCGAGGTCGACGAGCGCCTGGCGCGCCTGATCGCCCGCATCGCCGAGCTGGAGGAGGCCGGCCACAGGATGGAGGCTCAGCTCGGGGCGATGGGGCTCGAAGGCAGTACCGATCTTCGCTCTGAGATCGATGCCGCCACCGCCGACATCGGGCGGATCCTGCAGGCAGCCCGCGACGCCGCCGAGGGCCTGCGGTCGCGGGCTGCCGACGACGCCGCCAACTGGCGTCAGGCCGCCCAGGCCGAGGCCATCGACATGCGGCGCCGCGCCCAGGAGGACGCCGAGGCGCTCCGCCAGGACGCCTGGCAGACGGGGACGGGCCTGCTGGAGCAGGTGCAGGAGGAATCCGAGCGGATCAGGGCCACCGCCGAGCAGGACGCAATCCTCACGAGGGCCGGCGCCGAGCAGGAGGCCCACCGCCTGACGTCGGGCGCCCGCAAGGAGATCGCCGAAGAGGCCCGCCTGGCCCGCCTTCGCTCGGAGCGTGCTGCCGAGGAGGCACGCGCCGAAGCCGAGAGGCTCCTCGACGAGGCCCACCGGGAGGCCGAAGCCGCCCAGGAGCGGGTCAGGGCGCTAGAAGCCCGACGCGCCGAGCTGATGCGGGAGGTGGAGGCGGCCCGCTCCGCTCTGAACGCAGCAGAAGCCGACCTCGAGGCCCAGCGGGGGACCTCCCCGCCTGCCGAGGAGCCTCCTCCGCCGCCGGCCGCGGCGGCGCCCGCCGATGCGCCGGCGCCGGCCGACTGGGCGGGTGACGACGGGACGGTGCGCATCGTCTCGCCTGCGCAGCGCAGCCTCGGTGAGCCTGTCGACGCCGACGCGATGGCCGATGAGGTGCGGCGCCTCCGGGCCCGCCGCCAGCGGCTCGCGGCCGACCAGCCACCGGCGACCGAGCCTGAGGAGGCCGGGCCTGAGGAGGCGGTGCCGGAGGAGGCGCGGGAGGAGGCGGTGGCGGACACCGCCGTCGAGCCCGAGCCCGGGCCCGAACTCGAGGACGCGGCGCCGGTCGCTGCCGCCGGGCCGGAGCCGGAGCGGGAGCTCGCGGAGGTGGCGCCCGAGGAGGTCGTGCCCGAGCCCGAGGAGGAGGCTCCGGAACCTGGGGACGCGGCGGC
>CAYGCW010000246.1:0-4488 GCA_964348465.1 uncultured Acidimicrobiia bacterium
ACCTGCGTCGCAATGCCCCCGGTGCCGATCAGGAGAACCATCAGCAGCGCGAAGGGCCACGCCACCGACTCCCAGTACCACCCGAGCGGCAACCCGACCACCACCAATACCGCCACGTACCGGGCGTACGTGCTTCGGAACCGGCCGTCGGGGAACACCCACAGGAAGGCACCGGTGGCGATCAAGGCCAGCATCTGGAGCATGCCCGCCGCGAACCCGAGGGGCAGCCAGATCTCGTCGAGGCGGGGCGTGCCGCCGGAGCCGATCGTTGCCAGGGCCAGCACCGGGATGAAGATCGACACGAAGAACGCCATCCAGTGACGGGGCCGCCGGGAGAACACGAACCAGGCCAGTCCCGCCACCCCGACGTACACCGCCGCCTGGCGGAGCACCACCAGCCACGGGTACCAGGTGGGCACGTGCAGCCCTTCCCGGATCGAGGAGTCGCCGAGGAGGCGAGACTCGGCCGCCGACAGGCTGTACCAACCCTCCCCGAGGAACTCGTCGTAGGGGACGGCTCCCAGTCGGACCCGGCTCGCCTCCGCCCACAGGCCGCCGAGGTTGGCGACGAAGACCACCGCCAGCGCCGCGAAAATCCCCAGCCAGGCGATTCGGGCCACCTGGAGGCGTCCTCCTCGCAGGACCATCGGCTCGCTCCCCTCGCCGAGAGCGTGCGCCCGGCGCCGGCTGGTCCACGTGGCCAGCCAGCCGAGGCCGACCAGTCCGAGGGGCAAGGCGACGACCCCGAGGAGCCCGACCAGGACGCCCAGCGGCCCGGTGGGCTCGTCTCCTCCCCCACCCCAGATCACGCCCGATCCCACCAGGAGGGCCGCGGCCGCCGCCAGAGCGCCGATGCCGACCAGGACTGGTCGGCGCCACCCGTGGGAACGCTCCCCGCCGACCGCCGGCGCCGCGGCGCGCCGGTGGTCCCGCCGGGCTGCGATCAACAGCCAAGCCAAGACGCCACCCACCATCGCCGCGGCGATCAAGAGGTTCACCATGGGTCAGCCCCCTCTCTGGAGGACGGTACGCGCCGTACCGTGTCGGTGCCGGATCATTCGCTCCGTGAGTGCAGCCTGGCACGCCACCCGTGGCCATATCGTTACGGAATCCGTTACGAGCGAAACTATTGGGCAATCTCTGTACCTGAACGTTACGAAATACTGCTTACTGCCACTTTTCGTTGCAAAAGGCCCGGAACTGCACCTACGATCCGGCCATGACCACAAGCGTTCGCCTGCTTGGATCGCCGGAAGTCAGGCGGGGCGAAACTCGCGTGGTGGTGGACACCCGCAAGGCGATTGCGTTGTTGGCCTACCTCGTCGTCTCGGGTCCGGCGGTGACCCGTGACCGGGCGGCGGCGTTGCTGTGGCCCGAGCACGATCACGCTCACGCCCGCGGGGCGCTGAGACGGACGTTGTCGACCCTGCGCCGCGCCATCGGGGACGAGCACCTCGAGGCGTCGCGGCAACAGATCGAGCTGCTCCCGGCAGGCCTCGACGTCGACGTGCTCCGATTCGAGGACCTGGCGGCGGCGGACGATCCCGCATCGCTGCGCGAGGCGTGGGGTCGCTACCGGGGCGACTTGCTGCTCGGCTTCGGGCTGCGGGACAGCGCCGAGTTCGACGACTGGCAGCGTAGGGAAGCAGATCGCCTCCGTGCCGTTGCCGTCGACGTACTGGAGCGGTTGTCCCGCCACTCGGAGCGGCGCGGCGAGCTGGCAGAGGCCGTCGAGCACGCCGAGTCGTGGCTGAGGCTGGACCCGCTGTCGGAGCCCGCCCACCGCCGGCTCATCGAGCTCGAGGCGAGCCGCGGCGACCGGGCGGCGGCGGTCAGGCGGTACCGGGCGTTGGTGCGGAAGCTGGACGACGAGCTGGGCGTCGAGCCCCTCGACGAGACGACCGCCGTCTACGAGGCAGTGCGCCGCGGCGGCGCTCCCCCGCAGAGGCCGGCAGAGGCCGCGGCCGTCATCGAGCCACCCCTTCCCGTTCACGGCAGAGACGCCGAGCTGGATGCGGTCGTTGCCGCGATCCCCCGGTCCCGCCGACACGGCCACTTGGTGCTCATCGAAGGCAACGCGGGCATGGGCACGACCCGCCTCGCCCATGAAGCCGCCGACCGGCTGCGGAGGTCCGGGGCGGTGGTCGCCACGGTTCGATGTCACGCTCACGAAGCCGAACTCGGATATGCCTCGGTCATCTCATTGGTGCGTGCCTTGCTCGGTGGGAGACGTGCCGCCGATCTCGACCTCCCGCACGCAAGCGCGGCACAGGTGGCCGGTCTCGTGCCGGAGCTGGCGACGACGCCGACTCCGCCTCCCGGCCAACTGCGGCTCTTCGAAGCCCTCACCGACGTGATCCTTGGCCTCGCCCGAGGCGCGGGCCCGCCGATTCTCGTCCTCGACGACCTCCACCGCATCGACCCGGCCGGTGGGTCGTACCTCCGGTTCCTGGCCAACCGGCTCGACACGATCCCCATCGCGATCGTCGCGACGGTCCATCCAGACGAAGGGGACGCTGCCGAGCCGATGATGCTGCTC
This sequence comes from uncultured Acidimicrobiia bacterium, assembly GCA_964348465.1. Lineage (GTDB taxonomy): Bacteria > Actinomycetota > Acidimicrobiia > Spongiisociales > JAOTWH01 > CAYGCW01. The sequence continues at coordinate 2,540 of CAYGCW010000246.1, forward strand.
GCGCGCGACCTGCGGGAGAGAGCAACGATCGTCCAGATCGACGCACTCACCGAAGACGACACGGCGCGTCTGGTCGCAGCCGCCGGCTGCCACCAGGTCGACCCTGCGGAGCTCTGGCGCGCCACGGGCGGCATCCCGCTGTACCTCGCCGAGTACCTCAAGTCGGGGTGCGCGGAGGCCCTGCTGGACGGTGCCGTGCCGGAGGGCCTGCACCCGATTCTCGCGGCACGGCTCGACGGCCTCGGGGCTGCGGCCAGTCAGACCTTCACCGCCGTCTCGGTGCTCGCCGAGCCCGCCGACATCGACCTGGTACGTCGGGTGGCCGGGCGATCGATCGACGAAGCGGCCGATGCCATCGACGTTCTGGTCGGCGCCGGGATGCTCATCCGTGACCAGTTGGGCAGGTACTCACCCGCAAATGTGCTGACCGCGCGCGTCGCCTACGACCGGGTCGGGCTGGAACGTCGGCGGCTCCTGCACCACCGAGCGGCCGTCGCCCTGGAAGGTGATCCCGGCCGCGCGGCGGCCACTGCCCGCCACTACCGCGCCGCAGGTGATCGCGAGGCGGCGGCACGCTGCTTCGCCGCTGCCGGTGACGACGCTCGGGGCGTCTTCGCCAACGACACCGCGTGGGAGCACTACCAAGCTGCGCTGGATCTCGGCTCACCCGCGGCCGACCGGCTGCGCGAAGCGATCGCTGATCTGGCCACCGCCGCGGGCCGGTACTCCGAGGCTCACCGCCATTACGAACTGGTGGCTGCTACCTGCGCGGGCACCGACCTGGCGCGCGTCGAGCAGAAGCTCGGGCAGCTGCACCTGCGCATCGGCGATCCGGAGATCGCCATCAGCCACTTCCAGTCGGCGCTGGCCGAAATCGAGGATGACGACGCACCCGCGCTGGCCCGGCTCCTCGCCGACTTGGCCGCTGCCCACAGTTCCGCGGGAAACATCGACGAGGCCACCGCAACCATCGGCGCCGCGGCTACCGCTGCCGGCCGTGCGGATGGCCCCGCAGCACGCGCCGCAGTCGAGAACATCCGAGGCCTGATCGCCGGCCGGCATGGCGACGAAGTCGTCGCACGCGAAGCCTTCGAGCTCAGCCTGCATCTTGCCGAGATCGACGGCGACGCCGGCGCCATGGTCGCCGCCTCGAACAACCTGGCTCTTGCGTTGACCAGGGCCGGTGAGCACCACCGCGCCCGTGAGCTCTTCCAGTCGGCCCTCGGACTGGCGGTGCGTACCGGCGAGGAGCATCGGGCCGCGGCCATCCACAGCAATCTCGCCGACCTGTATCACGACGCGGGTGATCCGGTCGCCGCGGCAGCCCACATCAGGCAGATGGCCGAACTGATGGCGGAGATCGGTGCCCAGTTCGACGAGCCGAAGCCAGGCGTCTGGATGCAGACGGCGTGGTAACCGGCCGGCTCCGGACCTGCCGCTTGGTGCCTGGCAGGTCGGCGGCGAGGCGGCGCTCTCCCCCCGAGACGCTACCGGGCGTCGGTTCCGCCGGCGGGCGAGCGATCGATGCGGGCGCAACGAGTAGGTTTGGCGATGTGCCCGGCGGACATGCGTACCAGGGACCTCCGGAGGCGCTCGATCGCTACCGCGCAGCGATCGAGGCAGCGCGTATCGACGCCGAGGTCAAGGGTGCCAAGAACCCCTATACCTCGCGCAACGGACACATGTTCAGCTTCCTGACGCCCGAGGGATTGCTGGCCATTCGACTCTCCGAGGAGTTCCGAGAGCAGTTCCAAGCCCAGCACGAGAGCGGACCAGTGAAGCAGTACGGCAGCGTGATGCGCGGCTATGTATCCGTGCCGGCGGAGCTGTTCGCCGATCCTGCCGAGCTGGCCCCGTGGATCGAGAGCGCCTGGGACTGGATCGGCTCTCTGCCTGCCAAGGCGACGAAGAAGAAATCGGCCCCCTGAAGGGAAGCCCAGGGTGCCACC
>CAYGCW010000247.1:0-4424 GCA_964348465.1 uncultured Acidimicrobiia bacterium
CACCTTGCGGTTCGCCGTCCACAGCATCATCAGGATCGGCATCATCATCGCGTCCCGCACCGCCCGCGCCGACGGCGGCCGGTTCCGGGCGGCGTAGTACCTCGACGGGGCCACCTGAAGCGTGCGGCAGATGGGCTCGACCCCGAAGTCGTCACGGTTGGCGTCGATGAACGCCACTACTTGGTCGGTGGGCGGTCGAGCTCCGCCGCGAAGAAAGCCGAGGCCCGCTTCAGGATCTCGTTGGCGCGGCGCAGCTCCCGGTTCTCCTGCTCGAGCTCTTTGATCCGCGCCGCGTCCCCGCTGGCTGTGCCCGTCCGGGTCCCGTCATCGACATCGGCCTGGTTCACCCAGTTCCGCACCGACTCCACCCCATAGCCGAGCTGCTCAGCAACCCGACGCACCGGGCCATGCCTCTGACCCGTCTCAGCTCGCAGCTGGCGGACCAGCCGCACCGCCTGCGCCTTCTCCTCCTCCGAATACCGCCTCGTCGTTGGCTTCCCAGGTGTGATCTCTCTACCCATGGCACCATTCTCACTTCCACGCTCAGGAGCCTCCAACAAACCCAGGGCGGTTCAACCCGACAGGCGCCCCCAATGTCACAGCGTCGTCGCCGCCAGGTCGGCGAGCGGGCTGCGGACGGTGCGGTCGAGCGTGATGTGCCCGAAGAGGGGGTTGCCCTTGAGCTTCTCGACCAGGGCTCCGATGCCGCTCTCGGGGGTGACGTAGGGGTTGTCTACCTGGGACACGTCCGAACAGAACACCACCTTCGAGTTGCTGCTCATGCGGGTCAGAATCACCTTGAGCGTGGCCATCTCCAGGTTCTGTGCCTCGTCGATGATCACGAACTCGCCGGTGATCGAGCGGCCCCGCAAGTAGGTGATCGCCGCCATCTCGAGCTGGTCGCGGTCCACCAGCTCCTCGACCGCCCCCCGGGCGGCCCCGGGGCCTCCGTTGGCGAAGAGCGCGTAGAGGTTGTCGTGGACAGCCGCCATCCACGGCGCCAGCTTGTCGGACAAGTCTCCGGGCAGGTAGCCCACCTCCTGGCGCCCCACGGCCACCAGCGGCCGGTAGACCGAAACCTTCCGGTAGCGGCCCTGCTCCACGGTCTGCTCGAGCCCGGCGGCCAGCGCCAGGAACGTCTTCCCGGTGCCGGCCATGCCCATCAGCGAGACGGCGGCCACGTCGGGATCGGCGAGGAGCTCGAGCGCGAACGCCTGGCGGAGGTTCTTCGACTCGATGCCGAACGCCGCCCGCGATCCAGGCGAGCGCACCGCCACGCTCTCGGGATGGTCGTCGGCGATGCGCGCCAGGCCGGACTGGGAGCCTCCGCCGCGCAGGATGAGGAACTGGTTCACGAGCGTCGGGAAGTCGAGCGTGACTTTGCCGTCGGCGAACAACGCGTCGACGACGACGGGCTCGACGCTCGCTTCCACGACGCCGCTGTAGGCCTCGTCGACGTGAACGGCGTCGGCGCGGTAGTCCTCCACGGGCACCCCGAGCTGGGCGCCTTTGATCCGCAGCGCGGCGTCTTTCGTCACCAGGCGCGGGCCGGTCCCTTCGCTCTGCAAGTTGAGGCAAGTGGCGAGGATGCGATGGTCGGGGCTGCGGGGGTCGAGCGCGTCGGGTAGCCGGTCGGAGTGGGTCCCGTTCAACTCGATCCGCAGCGTGCCGCCGTGGGGCCGGGGTACCGGCTGGGCCATGCCGCCCGGCGCCGAGGCCCCCATCTCCTCGAGGAGGCGGACCGCGGCCCGCGCGTTGGCGCCCACCTCGTCGAACCGGGCGCGCTTGCGGTCGAGTTCCTCGACCACGACCAGCGGGAGAACCACGTCGTGCTCGTCGAACCCCAGCAGGGCGCGGGGGTCTGCCAGCAGCACGCAGGTGTCGAGGACGTACGTCTTGCGGGGCACCCCTGGCTCCTCTCCGTTCGAGTTGGTCCAGGCTCCCACCAAGAGCGCGAAATTCAAAGGACCGGCCCGACGGATAGGCTGCAGGTGTCGTGGCGGAGGGATCGCACTGAAAGTAGCCGTCGTCGGAGCCGGATCGTGGGGCACCGCCGTCGCCCGGATCGTCGCCGGTCACGCCGACGTCGCACTGTGGGCGCGCCGCCCGGAGCTCGCGGCGGCGATCAACGACACCGGCGAGAACACCGACTACCTCCCCGGCGCGCCCGTGGGCGAGCGTGTCACGGCCACGTCCGACCTCGCCGCGGCCGTGGGGGGCGCCGAGGCGGTGGTGATGGCGGTGCCGTCGCACGGTTACCGAACCGTGCTCGAGGCGGCGGCGCCGGACCTCCGGCGCGGGGTGCCGGTGATCAGCCTCAGCAAGGGCATCGAGCAGGGGACCCTGAAGAGGATGACCGAGGTGACCGTCGACGTGCTTCCCGAGCACGACCCCGAGATCATCGGCGTGCTCAGCGGCCCCAACCTGGCCAGAGAAGTGGCTGCCGGCCAGCCGGCCGCCACCGTGGTCGCCCTCCCCGACGAGACCGAGGCGGCCCGGCTCCAGCACCTCTTCGCGAGCCCGACGTTTCGCGTCTACACCAACCCGGACGTGGTCGGCTGCGAGTCGGCGGGGGCACTGAAGAACGTCATGGCAATCGCCGCCGGCATCGCCCACGGCCTCGGCTATGGGGACAACACCATCGCGACGCTCATCACGCGGGCCCTTGCCGAGCTGACCAGGCTCGGGGTGGCTCTCGGCGGCCAGCCGCTCACGTTCGCGGGACTGGCTGGCATGGGGGACCTGATCGCCACCTGCGTCAGCGACCAGAGCCGCAACCACCGGGTCGGCTTCGGGCTGGGCCAGGGACGGGCGCTGGACGACATCCTCGCCGAGATGAACCAGGTCGCCGAGGGCGTCAAGAGCACCAGGGCCGTGCTCGAGCTGGGCGAGCGCCACCGTATCGAGATGCCGATCGCCGCCCAGGTCGGCCAGGTGCTGTACGAGGGCGCCGACCCGAAGGCCGTGGTGCCGGCGCTGATGACGCGACGCGCCAAGTCGGAGCTGCACGGGATCGCGTGAGCCGCCGGCTCGGCGCCTTCGCCCGGCTCACCCGACCCATCTTCCTGGTCGGCGGCGCGCTCCTCTACGGCCTCGGCGCGGCGACCGCCGTTGCCGGCGGAGCCCGATTCCGGCCCGGGCGTTACCTCCTCGGTCAGGCGCTCGTCACGGCCGTCCAGCTCGCCACCCAGTACGCCAACGAGTACTTCGACCTCGAAGCCGACCGAGCCGCTACCGCCCGCACCTGGCTCTCCGGCGGCAGCGGCGTCCTGCCCGCCGGGGAGCTCGATCCGCGCGTGGCGCTGCGGGCCTCCCTGACTGCCGCGGCCTCGGCCGTCATGCTCGGCGCCGTGACGGTGGTCGTCGAGCCGGTGGTGGCCGCCATCGCGATGGTGGCGTTGCTCGGCGGCTGGCACTACTCGGCGCCGCCGGCCCGGCTGGTCGGGTCGGGATGGGGCGAGGTGGTGGCGTCGCTGATCGTGGCGGTGCTGACTCCACTGGCCGGTTCGCTCATGACTTCGGGAACGGCCGGGGTCGAGTTGGCCTGGCTGACGGCGGTGTTGTTCACGGCCCATCTCGGGATGCTGGTTGCGCTCCACCTCCCCGACGTCGCCGGGGACGCCGCGGCCGGCAAGCGGACGCTGGTGGTGCGGGTCGGGCCTCGCCGGGCCCGCTGGCTGGTTCCGGGCCTGCTCGGCGGCGCCGGCGCCATGCTCGTCGCGGCCGCGGCGTGGGAAGCCGTGCCGGCGGGGACCGCCGCCGGTGCCCTCGCCGCAGCACCGCCGGCGGTGGCGGCCGGCTGGTGGGCGGTGTCGGGGGCCAGGCCGGTGGCCTGGCTCACCACCGCCGCGGTTGGCACGGTCGGTCTGGCGGCTGGCGGCCTGCTGGCAGGGACGCTGCTGAGCTAGGTGTCCGCAGCGCCTGCCTCCCGCGCCCGGCGAGCGGCGTCCCACAGCGTCACGACCACCAACGCGACCATGATCGTGAGCGTCACGTCGAGGAAGTAGCGGAAGCGGGGCTTGGCCCAGAAGACCACGGCACGTCCCTCGGACAGGGTTGGCGCGGACCCCCGATGCGCAGGCGGATGTCACCCAAGAACCAGGCCGGTTTCACCCAGCGCCAGCCGGTAATCTCCCCGATGATGTTGGTGACACATGGCCGTGAGCGCGAGACGAGCCTGTTGCGGGCTGCGCTCGACCGCCACTCCGGAGCGCTGATCGTTGGCGAAGCCGGCGTCGGCAAGACCCACCTGATGATGGCTGCGCTTGCCCACGAAGAGGCCCGTGGGCAGGCGGTCTATCGGATCGCAGGCTCGTCCACCATGAAGAAGATTCCCTTTGGAGCGGTCGCCGGCCTTCTTCCGGAAGCGACCACCGGTGATGCGGCCTGGCGGGTAGTGACCGCCAAGAAGCAGGCGCAGCAGG
>CAYGCW010000248.1:0-4423 GCA_964348465.1 uncultured Acidimicrobiia bacterium
ACGTCGAGCAGCAGCGATCCGGGCCCCAGTTCCAGCAGCCCGGCCAGGTGGAGCGCCTGGCCGGCGTCGGTGTAGCTGTTGCCGCCGAAGTCGGCGCCCAGCACCCGGCGCGCCAGCTCCAGCACGGCCGGGGCCTCCACTGCGGCGTAGAACGCCCCGAACCGGTCGAAGGGCTCGATCATTCCTCGACGCGCCCCGCCCGGTCGCCCAGGATCTGCTGCGCAGCCAGCCGGCCCGGCGCCCCCATCACGCATCCGCCCGGATGGGTGCCCGATCCGCACTGGTAGTAGCCCGCGACGGGCGTCCGGTACTGGTTCCATCCCGGCGCCGGCCTGAAGAAGTACATCTGCGGGGCGAGGAACTCGCCCGCGAAGATGTTGCCCTCGGTCAGGCCGACCGTGCGCTCGATGTCGAGCGGGGTCACGACTTCCCGGTGCAGGACCAGGTCGCCGAAGCCGGGGAAGTGGTCCTCCAGCACCGCCTGCACCGTGTCCCCGAAACCGGCGCGCGCCGCGTCCCAGTCGCCGTCCCGCAGGTGGTAGGGCGCGTACTGGACGAAGCACGACATCACGTGCTTGCCGGGCGGCGCCATGTCGGGGTCGATCGCCGACTGGATGCAGGCGTCGATGTAGGGCCGGCGGCTGAAGGCGCCGTACTTGGCGTCGTCGAACGCCCGCTCCAGGTAGTCGATGCTGGGGCCGATGTTCACGAACCCGAGCCACTGGTCGGTGCGGCCGGCGAGCGCCGGGTAGGTCGGGAGCCCGTCGAGGGCGAAGTTGACCTTGGCCGACGACCCCTGGAACCTCATCCGCTCCACGTTGTCGACCAGGTCCAGCGGCAGCTCTCGCGGGTCGACCAGTTCGAGGAAGGTACGGCGCGGGTCGAGCGCGCTGACCACCAGGTCGGCCCTGACCTCGTCTCCGGTGGCCAGCACGACGCCCACGGCCCGGCCGTCGCGGGTGAGGACCCGGTTCACGGCGGCTTCGAGCACGATCTCGGCGCCGAGCGACTCGGCGGCGCGGGCGAGCACCTGCGTGAAGCCCCCGTTGCCGCCCTTGTGGAAGCTCCACTCGTGGAACACCCCGTCGTGCTCGCCGATGCTGTGGTAGAGCATCACCAGGCCCGACCCCTGGGAGCGAGGGCCGACCATGCTGCCGATGATCCCCGAGGACGCCAGCAGCCCCTTGAGGATGTCGGTTTCGAAGTAGTCGTCGAGGATGTCGGCGGCGCTGCCGGTGAGGAAGCGCACCAGCATGTGGAGCACGGCCGGGTCGAGGCTGCGCAGGTGCCGGCCGAGCGCCGCCATCCGCGCCAGCTCCGCGGGGTCGTCGGCGACGAGGTTGGGCGGGATCGAGTCGACGAGGGGCTTCACGGCTTTGGCCACCCGCGCCACCATGTCGTCGTACTCGGCGAGCGCCTCGGCGTCGTGGGCGGAGTGGCGGGCGATCTCGTGGTGGTTCTGTTCCCGGTCGGGGCCGAGCAGCAGGTAGTCGCCGTTGTCCATCGGGGCGAACGTCGACGGCATCGGCAGGGTCTTGAAGCCGTGTCGGGGCAGGTCCAGCTCGTGGATGATCTCCGGCCGCAGCAGGCTCAATGCGTAGGAGAAGGTCGTGAAATGGAATCCCGGGACGATCTCCTCGGTGATGGCAGCCCCGCCGACGAGGTGGCGCCTCTCCAGGATCAGCACGTCGAGGCCGGCCCTGGCCAGGTAGGCACCGTTGACGAGTCCGTTGTGGCCGGCCCCGATCACGATGGCGTCGTAGCGGGCCTTCTGCATCACAACGTCCCTTCGGGTCGGGCCTCGCGGCGCAGCGGGCCGATGAACGGCAGCCGGGCCACGGTGGCATCGACAGCGTACGGCCGGTGGTCGGCGATCAGCTCCAGGCTCAGCGCCGAACCCGGGCGGGCCAGCGCAGGCGGGACCCGGGCGATGGCCACGTGCCGCTTGAGGAGAGGCGAGAACATGAAGCTGGTGGCGAACCCGACCTGCGCGCCGCCGGGCGCGTACACCGCCATGGCCTCGTCGACCGGCTCGTGGTCCTGCGGGGCGAGCAGGCCCAGCTTGCGGTGCGTGTGCTCGAAGTCGCGTCGGTCGACCGCCAGCCCCACCCGCCTCCAGCGGGACGACCGGGCTCGCAGTTCGGCGGCGACGGCTGCCCGCCCCACGAAGGCCCGGTCGTCGTCGGCGAGGTGCCGGAACATCCAGCCGTACCCCAGCTCGACCGGTGAGGCGCGTTGGTCCTCCGTCCACGCGAAGCGGGATGGCCGGTAGTCGACGCCCACCAGCAGCAGGCCGGCCTCGATGCGGGCCATGTGCAGCACCACCGAGCCGTACGGCACCAGGCCGCGGCCCCTTCCGGCGGCGACGACCGCGTCCCAGACGGCGAGGGCGTCGTCCCTCTCCACCCACACCTCGAAGCCGAGGCCGCCCGTATAGCCGGTGCGGGACACGACGACCGGGGCGCCGCCGACCTTGGCCTTGACCAGGCGGAAGGAGCCGAGGCCGGCCGTCTCCGGCACCAGCTCCCCCAGGATTTCGCGGGAACGCGGGCCCTGCACGGCGAGTATGCCGTAGTCGTCCGACACGTCATCGATCTCGACCGCCCGCCGGCCTGCCATCCGGGTGAACCACGCCATGTTCGGCTCCGCCGAAGTGAGCAGGAACTCGTCGGGCGCCACCCGCAGGACCACGCCGTCCTCGACCACGAAGCCTCGGTCGTCGAGCCACATCGTGTACTGGGCGCCGTCCGCGGGACAGCGCCGCACGTCCCTGGCGAGCACGCCGGCCAAGAACCGCTCGGCGTCGCGCCCGGAGAACCGGTACTTGTACAGCGGGGAGGTGTCCGCGAGCCCGGCTCCATCTCGCACCGCGTAGTACTCCCGTTTGGTCGACATCTGGTAGCGGTCCGCCACGGCGTGGCCGGCCCAATGCCGCCACAGCATCGTCTCATTCAGCGCTTCGGCGCGGGCGTGGAAGGGCGTGGTCTTCAGCACTGCCCGCAACGATATCCGGGCGGGCCGGCGCCTACCCTGGGGGCGAGACCGATGACCCGCCACGCCTCCCGCGTCGCGCTGTTGGCGGTAGTGGCGCTCGCTGCTGCCGTCATCGCCACCCATACCCCGGCGCGGGTTGCCCAACCGGTCGACCCCATCCTTCCCGAGCTGGCGGCGGACGCCCCGCCCGAGCGCTTCGCGGCGTGGCCCCCGTTCGTGTTGGCGTGGACGGTGGAGGGGAGCAGCGGAGAGGCGGGCTCCGCTGCCGACGGCGCTTTCGGCTCGGACCCGTGCGGCCCCCTCGGGGTGCCGCGGTGCCACGTGCAGCTGGCGTGGCAGGACGTCAGCCGCTGGTCGCTGGCGGCCGCCATCCACCCTGGCTTCGAAGCGGCCCCGGCGCTCCAGGTGAGCACCGGCGGGCTGCACTACGCCGTCGACCGGGGCGTCATCGTGAGCGTCGTCGACACCGACCGGCTACCGGGCTTGCACGTCTGCCACCGGCTCGCCGAGGCTCGAGCGGCCGGCGCCGGCGTATCCCCCGAGCGCGCCGGCGGGCTGGCGGGCGACGCCTGGGCGCTGAGCCGGGCCGGTCTGCGGGCCGAGTGCGCCGGCCCGTGGGGCATCCCGGTCGCAATCGCGACCGAACACGCCACCTGGACGCCGCGTTCGCTGTCGCAGCGGCTCCCGACGCCCGTCGAGATCGGAGACGCGCTGGTGTCGGGCCGGGCCACTCTGTGCCCGGGATCACCGTGCGGCGACCGCGGCCTCGACGAGCGGGTTGCGGCTCAGGTTCGGCTCGCCGGGTTCGCCGCCACCGTCACGCCCGCCGGGGTGGCGGTCGACGTGCCTTGGGCGGCGCGGGGCAGAAGGATCCTGGCGTGGGCCTCCGCTGCGGGCGACACGCTTCCGGCGGGTATGCGCCGGCACCGCATTGGAGACAACCTGGTGGTCGACGAGGCGCGCCATCCCCAGCCGGCGGTGTCGGCCATCGTCGCCGGGAGCCGCCTGTGGCTGGCATTCGTCGAGCCGGTGGCCGGAGGGAGCACCGAGCGGGACGTGTTCGTGCTCGCCGAGGCGCTGCGGCGCATCGTCTCCGCCGCCCCGACCGAGGGGGGATCGCTTCCGGTGGCGCCCGTTGCCGGCACCCGGTGAGGTTTCACCAGAAAAGGGGTTGACATTCGGTACCGGATGCCGCACCTTTCGCGCCGTATCCAAGCCAGCTCCGAAAGGATCGCGTTGCCGAGAAGGAACCACCGGGCCACCCGCCCCGCGGGCAAGTCCCGCCGCACCTCCACCCGGCGCGCCAAGCGCGCCCGCTGACGAGCGGCGGCCGTCCGGTTCGACCGTCGCGGCGGCAGCGCGGCGGGCCGCGCCCACCGGCACGCCGCGGTACGCGGAGGCTATGCCCGGGGGGCGAGCACCGCGGAGC
>CAYGCW010000249.1:0-4422 GCA_964348465.1 uncultured Acidimicrobiia bacterium
TGCTCTCCGTCGGCCGGCGATTCCGGGGCGCAGAGCACGTACAGGCCGCCCTCCCGCTTGGTCAGGACCACCTTGAGCGCGGTGCTCGTGACCGGCCCGGATGCCCGCATGAAGTCCACGATCGTGGACTCGGGAGCGAGCTCGAGGACGGGGGTCACATCGCCGAATTGAAGGTCGAGGTCGACCAAGGCGACCTTGCCGGGAGCGGCCCGGGCGAGCGTTACGCCGAGGTTGGTGGCGATGGCGGTCTTGCCAGACCCGCCTTTCGGGGCCACGACGCAGATCACTCGCCCGGCCGCTCCCTTGCCGCCGTCCGGCTTGGCGATGTTCCGGCGGCGGCGTTCTGTGGTTTCCAGCGCGCTGTCGAACGCAGTTCTGAGCTCTTCGTCGGAGACGTCGGGATCGATCACGTCCCGGACGCCGCACTTGAGGGCGGTTTCCCACGTCTCCGGCGACGGCGGGGCGACGACGAGCACGGTGATCTCGGGATGCGCCCGGTCGAATTCCTGGGCCAGCCGAAACGCCCGGTCGATGGGGACATCCGGTCCGAAGGCGACGACTTCCGCGCCTTCACGGGTGAGATCGACCATCACGGCCCTGACGTCGTCTCCGGCCTGCGGACGGCAGCGCCGCAGTTCCCCGTTCATCGTGCCGGCATAGGCGCGGCGCACTCGTTGCTCGAAGCCGGCGCTGTTGGTGGCCAGGGTTATTCGGCTCATCGGTAGATCGTCCCCCGAGTCTGGATCTGGGTCCCGGTCTCGCTCACGGTCTCTGTCTCATGAGCCAGCCAGACCATGCCGTGCTCGGCGGTGAACACCAGCTGCTCCGCTTCCGGTGGTTCGATGGCAACCGTGATCAGCAGGTTCCCCGTAGGAGCCAGGTCCGGCCCCGGCTCGGCCGACTCGTCGTCGTTCGACGTCCGGTTCTGCGGCAGCCGTTCGAGCTGGACGCCCGTCACCAGCACTTTGTGGAGGATGATGTGCGTCGAGTTCGCAGTCTTCTTGGCCACCCCTTCCTCGTCCTCGGCCTGCGTCACGCCGATGAACGGCTCCAGCTCCCCGGGCTCCACGGTCTCGACGTTGAACGGGTCGAACGAGGCGAAGACCGCCACGAGATCGCCGGGGTGCAGCTTCCCGCCCACGGCGCGCTCCGGGGAGAGCGAAACGGTGACCTGCACCGTTCCGTCCGGGATGACCAGCTCCGGCTCATTCGCCTGCTCGTAGGTCTCCACCTCCACGAACCGGCTGGCGATCACCTGCTCCCCCGGCTGCAGGTCGACTGCCGCGACTCTCCCGCCCAGGTCGTCGAGGGAGGCCACGCTGCCGACGGCTTGAACCTTGGCCGGGATGAGGGCCGGCCTGACGCGGTCGCCGATGTCCGCGACCGTCTCACCGGCAGCCACGGTCTGCTGCACCACGAGCACCTCGACGACCTCCTCGTCGGCGAGGGCGCGCTCTTCGGCGCTGTTCACGTACGACAGGACCAGGAACGTGCCGAGGCCTGCCAGCGCCATCGATGCGAGCACTCCGAGGATCTTTCTGTTCATGTGTTTCCGTCCTTCGCCTTAGCCGGTCAGTTTCACGACGATGACTCCCCGGTCGTCGCCGCCGAGGTCGCCCCAGGTCATGGTTCCCGTGGTCAGGTAGCCCGAAATGCACCGATCGTCGCCTCGGCACGGCGCCTGCGCCGCACTCGGCTCCTTGTACTGACCACCGAAGTTGTATCCCGTGACGTGCAGCGCACCGAAGCCGGCGACCCGGTATTGGCCGTTGGCCCCCAGGCCTGTGACGTCGTCGAAGTACGGGACGAAGACCTTGTCCTGGTAGAGGAGGCTGCGGAGGTCGTCTGCGGAGCACCCCGACGTGGGCGACGCCCCGGGGTCCTCGCCTGCCCAGCCGTCCTCGATCACCGCCCAGCAGTCGTTCTCGGAGTCGAGCCAGCCGAATCCGCCCGGCAAGCGGCCGGTGCCGTCGGCGTCCTGGCCGGCCTGGGCGTTGCAGTCCTCGGCCGACTGCCCGTCGTGGAAGTAGAAGGTGACCTCGAGAGCAGGGTCCCACGGCGGTTCGTGGATCTTCCAGCTCTCGCGGTCGTACTCGCAGTCGGAGATGATGATCGGGATGGCCGTGGCACTGGTGGGATGACCCCACGCCGCCGATGCCTCAGCCCGCACCGTGGCGCCGCCGAAGCCGACGACCCGGGCGAAATAAGGGGAGAGGATCGTGGAGCCGCTGATCTCCTCGGTGGAGGTCACCACCCTCACCGTCCCGGCCGCAGTGTCGAGATCGACGGAGTCGACCCCGGCCCGCAGGTCCCGGGCGTTGGCGTCGGCGTACTCGTCGGCGGTCGCGGCGGCGGCGGCGGAGTCGCACGGCAGCCCCCTGGCGCAGTCCTCGGCGATGGCCAGGGCTGCGGCTTCGGCCCCGTTCTGCAGCTCGCGGCGCTCGGCGTACATGGCGCCGACGTCCACCGCGAACGCCACCATCCCGATCAACGCCACGAGCACCACCGCGACGAACACCATCGAGAAGCCGGCGTCGTCGATCCGCAGGTCCCGCACGGCGCGGTTCAGCCGGTGCATCGCATCACTCCTTTGCCCGTCAGCGTCACTGTGTTGCTCCCGAAGAAGGGGATGTCGTAGATGAAGGGGTACGAGACGGTGAGCGTCGTCTGCTCGCCCGGATCGCAGTCGGTGGTGGTGACCGTGAGCTGCGCCGGATCGAGGCTGGTGGCGGCGTTGATCGCCGCGGACCTCCCCTCCGCGCTGTCGGCGGTGAGCGCGTATTTGCGGACGCCCTCCCGTGCGGCATGGGTCACCGTGACCTGGGCGTTGAAGCCCCGGCCGAACTCGACGAGGCCGAAGATGAGCAGCAGTAGCAGCGGGAGCACGAAGGCCGCTTCGACCATGACGGCGCCGCGATCCCCTGCTCGCCTGAACCTCACAGCAAACCCCCAGGGCCCGGCGAGCCGTTGGCGATGATTGCCACCACCGCCCCGATCACCGAGACGGCGATCGCCGCAGCCGCGACGATCACGCCGTGGCCGTGACACTCACCACCCAGGGTCAAGTGCCAGGTCTTGGTCTCTTCTCGCCACCAATTCCGCATGACGCTCCCGCTACTGGAACTCGTGTCGCCCGTCCCAGAGAGAGGGATGGGGCGGCCCCGCGTGCGGGGCCGCCTTGCTCCTTCTCAATGTCTGGCTCTAGGCCCCAGCAGCACCACCAGCGCCTCGAATGGCGTCGGCGATGGCCTGGAACTTGTCGCGCACGTCGATGCCGAGCACGGTTGCGCCCGCCAGGGCCACGGCCGCCACGAGAGCGACCATGAGGCCGTACTCGGGCATGGTGGCGCCGGCATCGCGGTCGCGAAGCTCCCACCAGATCGTCTGGAGTCGGACGAACATCCGGGTTCCTTCCCGTTTGGGCCGGCCCGTGTGGCCGGCTCCCGTCTTGGCGAGGACTCTGGCGCTCGTCGGGCCCGGGCAACACCCCAAAATTGGGTGTTCGCGGGCCCTCAGGGAAAGGCGACGTGGAGCAGCTCTTTGACCTCGATGCCGAGAACCGCCACGCCGAACGAACCCACCACGGCGATCAGCGCCGCCATGAGCGCGTACTCGGCGAAGGTGGCTCCGGCGTCGATCCGAGCCGTCCGTTGTGCCATGTCGCGCATACGTCTCCGCATGCGAAGCAGGATCGGCGGTGCCGGCCCTGCGCACCACCCCAAAATGGGGTGATCGCGCCGGGCCTCGATCAAGGAAGCCACCCGGCGTGACGGGCCTTGCCGACCGCGGCGACCTGGGATCGCACGCCGAGCTTGGCGAGGATCGCCTTGATGTGGCCTCGCACCGTGGACACCGCCGTGAAGCTGCGCTCGGCGATCTCGGCGGGGGTGAGTCCGTCGCCCAGGCCGATGAGCACGTCCTCCTCACGCGGGGTGAGAAGCTCGAACGGAGCCATCCGGCGACGGTGCTCGCTGCGCGCCCGCCGGGCCGCCGCGCCGAGCTCATCCCTGACGTGGCTCGCCATGGGACTGTCGCCGGCCGCCACCGCGGCGACTGCTTCGAGTATCTGATCGAGCGTTGCCGACTTGCCCAGCACCCCGACGGCGCCGGCTTCGAAGCAGCTCACGAGCTCTACGGGGTCGGTGTTCGCGGTGAGGACCAGGACCGCCGACCCGGCCGTGGTCAAGGGACCGACGAGGGCGCGACCGTCTCCCGCCGGGCCGAGGTCGAGGTCCAGCACCACGACATCCGGCCCGGCCTCAGAGGCGGCGGCCAGGATCGCCGCGGGCGTGGGACCGGCCACGTGGTCGGCCTCGTAACCCTCTGCTCGCAGGGCGATGGCCAGACTTTGACCCACGGCCTCGTGGTCGTCCACGAGCAGCACCCGCGGCTGCGGCGACACGGCGGCGGTGGGCCCGGAAG
>CAYGCW010000250.1:0-2498 GCA_964348465.1 uncultured Acidimicrobiia bacterium
TCGAGGCCTACCGGAAGCGCGTGGCCGAGTTTTGAGCGCGGGCGGCCACCTCCGGCTGATCGGGATGATGGGGGCGGGCGAGAGCCTCGTCGCCGGGGTGGCCGACCTGGTGGTGGAGCCGTGGAACGCATCCTGATCGGCGCCGAATGCGAGATCCTGATCGGCGACGGTCTCGCCCGCGGCGAGGTGCTGGCTCCCCGGCGGGGACGGGAGCGGGCGGCGGTGCTCACCCAGCCGGGAGCGGCGCGGTGGGCGCGCGGGATCGCCAGGAGGCTGCGGGACGCGGGCATCAAGGCGCCGGTGCGGGTGCTGCCGGACGGCGACAGCGCCAAGACGCTGGCGGTCGCCGCCGAGATCTACGAGTGGTTGGCGGCGGAGGGCCTGCACCGCAGTGACACGGTGATCGGCGTGGGCGGGGGAGCGGTCACCGATCTCGCAGGCTTCGTAGCGGCCACGTACTTGCGGGGAGTCGAAGCGGTCTATTTGCCGACCACGCTTCTCGGCGCGGTCGACGCAGCCATCGGCGGCAAGACCGGCGTGAACCTGGGGGGCAAGAACCTGGTCGGTGTGTTCCGCCACCCGGCGCGGGTCGTAGTCGACACCGCGATCCTGGCCGGCCTCCCGGACGACATCTGGGCCGAGGGCGCCGCCGAGGCCCTCAAGGCCGGCCTGATCGGCGACCCCGACCTGGTGGATCTGTTCGAGCGCGATGGTCGGGCGGCGCCGCTCGGCGATGTCGTGCCCAGGGCCATCGCCGTCAAGGCGGGGGTCGTCGCCGCGGACTTCGCGGAGTCGGGCGTCCGGGCCGTGCTCAACTACGGGCACACCATTGGTCACGCCATCGAGGTGACCGGCGGCATGAGCCACGGCCACGCAGTGGCGGTGGGAATGGTCGCCGCAGGCGCCGCCTCCGCGCGGGTGTGCGGCTTCGCCGACGCGGCTCGCCAGCGGCGCATCCTGGAATCGCTCGGTCTCCCGGTGACCGCCGGGCCTCTAGACCTGGACGAGGTGCGACGGCTGCTGGCGATGGACAAGAAGCGGGATGCCGCGGGGCTGCGGATGGTGCTGCTGGAGGCGGTCGGGAAGCCGACGATTACCCACGTCGACTCCGCTACGGTAGACGTCGCCCTCGCCGCCGTGGCGAACGGTTGACCCGCACCCGAGGAACCCATGAATCACGCCGCCCGATTGGCTCGTCTCCGGGAGCGCCTGGAGCATCCGCTCGTCGTGTCCGACCTCAGCAACATCCGCTACCTCAGCGGCTTCACCGGCTCGAGCGCCTCCTTCGTGGTCTGGCCGGACCGGGCCGTGTTCGTGACCGACGGTCGCTACGGGGAGGCCGCCGCCGCCCTGGTCGATGAGCTGCCCGACACCGACCTGGTCGTGTACCAGGAGTCGCTCATCACCGAGCTGGCCGGACTGCTGTCGGGGGCGCCGCGCGTCGGTCTCGAGGCCGACGCGGTCACCTGGGACTTCGCCCGGAGGCTCGGCGAGGAGGTCGGTGGTGAGCTGGTCCCGGTCACCGGCCGCGTCGAAGCGCTGCGGCGGGTCAAGGATGCCGACGAGATCGGCGCGCTGCGCGCCGCGGCGGCCGCCGGCGACGCCGCGTTCGCGTCGCTCCCGGACCTGGTCGAAGGGGCCACCGTGGAGGCCGAGCTGGGATGGGCGCTGGTAGATGCGATGCGGCGCTCCGGGGCGGAGCCCGCCGGCTGGGAGCCGATCGTGGCCGCCGGTCCCGGAGCTTCGGTCCCGCACTACCGGTCGGGGCGGAGACCCGTGGGGGATGGGCTGTTGCTGCTCGACTACGGGTGCGTTGTCGACGGCTATCACAGCGACATGAGCCGCACCGTGTGGCTGGGCGGAGTGCCCGATCCCGAGATGGTGACGGTCCACCGCATCGTGGCCGAGGCCCAGGCCGCCGCCATCGCCGCTGTAGCGCCCGGCGTGCCGGCGTCTGAGGTCGACCAGGCGGCCCGGACGGTGCTCGCCGCCTACGGTCACGAGGCGCGCCTGCTGCACTCCGTCGGCCACGGGGTCGGACTCGACATCCACGAGGGCCCCTCGGTGCGCCGCAACTCCGAGGACGTTCTCGAGCCAGGGCACGTGATAACGGTCGAGCCCGGCGTCTACCTGGCCGGGGTCGGCGGCGTGCGCATCGAGGACATGATCCTGGTCACCGAGGACGGCGCCTTCGAGCTGACCGGCGCCCCGAAGGAGCTGGTTCCCGCATGAGCATCACCACCAACGACCTGAAGCCGGGCATCTCGCTGGACCTCGAAGACGGCCTCTTCCAGGTTCTCGAGTTCCAGCACGTCAAGCCCGGCAAGGGCAAGGCTTTCGTCCGCACGAAGCTCCGCAACCTCGACACCGGCGCCACGATCGACCGCACGTTCCGGGCCGGCGAGAAGGTGGAACAGGCGGTGATCGACCGCCGCGAGTACCAGTTCCTCTATCGGGACGACCGCGGGTTCCACTTCATGGACCTGGAGACCTACGAG
>CAYGCW010000250.1:2508-4410 GCA_964348465.1 uncultured Acidimicrobiia bacterium
CATCGTGCTTGACGACACAGAACAGGATCAACACCACTTCGTGTTCATGGATCTGGAGACCTACGAGCAGCTACCCCTCAACGAAGACCTGATGGGTGGCGCAGTCGACTTCCTCGCCGAGAATGCCACTGTGGTCCTGCCCGTGTACCAGGGCAAGCCGATCGGGATCGAGCTGCCGGCCGCCGTTGACCTCGAGGTCACTCATACCGAGCCGGCGGTCAAGGGCGACCGGGTCAGCGGCGCCACCAAGCCGGTGACGCTCGAGACCGGCTTCGTGACCCAGGCGCCTCTGTTCGTGTCCATCGGTGACCGCATCCGGGTCTCCACTTCGACCGGCGAGTACATCACCCGGGTGACGTGAGCCGCCCCGAGGCTCGCGAGGACGCCCTCGCGGCCATCTATGCCGCCGAGCAACGGCGCCTGGAACTCCCGGACACCGAGGGGTTGTCGCGCCGGGCGGCGGCGCTGGCCCGCGGGGTGTGGGAGCACCGGGCGGAGCTGGACGAGGCCCTCGAGCGTGCCTCGATGCATTGGCGCGTCGACCGGATGCCCACCGTCGACCGCAACGTGCTCCGGCTGGCCCTCTACGAGCTGCGGTTCCTGCCGACGGTGCCGGTGGCGGTGGTGATCTCGGAGGCCGTGGAGCTCGCCAAGCAGTACTCGACCGAGAAGTCGGGCGCCTTCGTCAACGGGGTGCTGAGCCGACTGGCGAAGGAGGAGCGAGGAGAAGGCGAATCCTCCCCACCGTCCTGACGGAGTGGAGGGGTGCCGCAGCACCCCTCCATCCACGATCAACCGTATCGCCACCCGCGACTAGAGGTCTCGCCCGCACCTCAGCTCGAAGGTATCGACGCGTATCTCACCGTTGGCGAACTTGAGGCGGCCCTTGACCGTCGCCAACTCGCCGGTCTCGGGATGCTTTTGGATGAACGTGAACGTGTCGGTGAAGACATCACCATCGGCGAACACCCTCGCTTCGTGTCCCGGACCCTCGAAGCCCGTGTCGGTCGTCGCCCAGCTCGTGAAGAGGAAGACGGTGTTGTTCCGATGCTCGTGAAGCTCGAGGTTGAAGGTGATCGTGACCTGATGCGTGTTCGGCGCATCGCAGGGGTTCACGTCCTCGAAGGTGAACGTGTCGGTGAACTCGACCGGCGGGTCGGCTGCCGCCGGCACCGCGGCGATCACCGACACCAGGGTGGCAAGGCCAACGACGATTCCCCATCTGCGCATAGCTGCTCCTCGTCTCTCCGGCAGCCTTCGGCTGCTCTACCTCGCGGCAGCCTTCGGCTGCTCTCTTGTGCGCCCCTGGGACGCCGCGACGAAGCATGCCGCGGGGTTGTTGACAAGATGTCAACGCGACCCTCCTACGGTGCCGGGACGCTGCGGGAGAACACCGGGTGCGCTGGCTCTATATCGTCCGTCCCGTGGACTTTCAGGTGTTGGGACCGCTGCGGGTGGAGGACGCAGGGAGGGAGTTCCCGCTCGGTGGCCCGAAACAGAGGACGCTGCTGGCGCTGCTGGTCGCCGCTGCCGGGACTGCGGTCCCGATGGACCGTCTGCTCATGGGCGTCTACGGCCCCGACGCCGATCCGAAGGCTCGTCGCACGCTGCACACCTACATCTCGCGCTACCGGAGCGCTCTGGGCGACGTGATCCAACGGCGCGGCGAGGGCTACGCGCTCGCAGTGGAGCCGATCTCGATCGACGCCGTGCGATTCGAGAACTCGGTACGGCGGGCCAAGTCACTCGTGGATCCGTCGGAGTCGACCGAGGTGTTGCGCGCCGCCCTCGGGCTGTGGCGGGGCCCGCCCTACGCCGATGTCGAGACGGAGGCCCTCGCCGCCGAGGCGAGGCGCCTCGAGGAGCTGAAGGCGGAAGCCGTCGAGGCGCGCGTCGCCCTCG
>CAYGCW010000251.1:0-4408 GCA_964348465.1 uncultured Acidimicrobiia bacterium
GTGTGGGGCGGCGGCGAGCGGCTCGACGTCGTGATCCGGCCGGTCGTGGTGCGGGCGCTGCGCGTGACGAACGGCATCGCCGCGGACGACGAGCTGTTCGCAGCGACGCTCGACCTGGCCGACCAGAGTGCGGTGAACGCTCTGGTGTTCGACTCGAAGGACGAGACCGGCGTGGTCCGCTACGACACCGGCGTCGGCTACGCCTGGAGCATCGGCGTCGTCGACCCGCAGTTCGACTTGGGGGAGCGCCTCGCCGCCGCCCGGCGCGCCGGCCTCTACACGATCACCCGCATCGTGACCTTCGACGATCCCGCCCGGGCTGCGGGAGACCCGGCGGCGCAACTCGCCGGCACCTGGATCGACGCCATGGACCCGGTGAACTGGGAGTACCCGCTGGCACTCGCTGCGGAGGCATGCATGCTCGGATTCGACGAGGTGCAGTTCGACTACATCAGGTTCCCCGCCGGGCGCACCGCTGACCTCCTCCGCAAGACACGTCCGACGACGCAGGAGCAGCGCGTGGACACGATCCGGTCGTTCCTCGCGGAGGCGCGCGCCCGCCTCCACCCGATGGGCTGTGCGGTGGCGGCCGACGTGTTCGCGATCGTCCTGTCAACCGCCAACGACCAGGGAATCGGCCAGCGGCCCGAGGAGCTGTCCGAGGTGGTCGACGTGATCAGCCCGATGATCTACCCGAGTCACTACTCCCGCGGCTGGCTCGGCTTCGCCGACCCCAACGACCACCCCGGGCCCGTCACCGCCGACGCTCTCGACGACGGTGCGCCCCGGCTGGCACCCGGCACGATCATGCGGCCGTGGCTCCAGGCCTTCTTCTATACCCCTTCCCAGGTCCGGGAGGGCATCGACGCCGCAGCCGAGCGGGGCTTCGGCTGGATGCTCTGGCACGTCCGCGGCGTCTACGAACTCGACGCGCTGCCGCCGGCTCTCTCCGTCGGCCGCGACTGGCAGATGCGCTGACCATTCACCGAAGCTGGGCCATGTGGCGGCGCCTGCGGGTCCTCTGCCCCAAGCCGGTGGGGTCCTCGGCCCCTACCTTCGAAAGCAACGCCCACCGAAAGGGTCCCGCGATGTCGTTCGCCGCGCTGCTCGCCGACCAGCCCGTCACCTCCGCAGATCTCAAGCATTACGTGAGTCTCATGGCGGCGACGCCGGTGAGCGTGGCCCTGCGGCTCATGAACGATCAGCGGGTCTTCTGCGCTCTCGTCACCGACGGTGAAGGGCTCACCGGCGTGTTCACGGACCGTGACGTCCTGACCCGGGTCGTCGGGCAGCCGCAGGTGTGGGACCAGCCGATCAGGGACGTCATGACGGCATCACCACGCTCCATCGGACCGGGCCAGCCGCTCATGGACGCCCTGCGCCTGATGAACCGACACCGGGTGCGTAACGTGCCCGTGATCGACGAGGCGGGCGAGATCGCCGGCAACCTCACCCATTTCAGCCTGCTGGACCTGGTGGATCGCCTGCTGACCGAGGCCGCCCGGGAGCACGACAGCGGCCTGGCCACCCGGCATAGCCTCGCCTACGTGGACTTCCGGGGCGTCGCCGTGGCCCGTCCCGTCACGGTCATGGCCGGCACCACCCTCGCCCAGGCGATCCGGCAGATGCAGACACGCGGCATCGGCTCGGTCCTGGTGGTCGACCGGCGCGGCTCCCTCGCCGGAATGTTCACCGAGAGCGACGTCCAGCGGCGGGTGGCGGGGCAGGTCGCCGACCTTGCAGCCGCTCCCGTGGACGATCACATGACCGCCGACCCCTTCCGGCTGACACCTCGCGACCCGATCGCAGCCGCCTTCCGGCTCATGGCCGAGCACCACTTCAGCCATGTCCCGCTGGTGGGCGCCACCCGCAAGCCGGTGGGCATCGTCTCGTTCCGGGACCTGGCGGAGTATCTGGAGACCGCTCTCACCGCGGCAGCCTGACGGCCGTCACAACCGGCCGGAGCGAACCGCTTCCACCACCTCGGCGGCGCGCTGCCGCACGTCCTCCAGGTCCCCGAGGCGGTCCAGCGTGGCGTACTGGCGAGCCATGCGGTGGTTGCCCTCGAGGCGCGACCGATGGCGATCGAGGAAGTCCCAGTACAAGGTGGTGAACGGGCAGGCGTCGCCGCCGGTGCGCTGCCGGGGGTCGAACGGGCACGCGCCGCAGTAGTCGCTCATCCGGTTGAGGTAGGCCCCTCCCGACACGTACGGCTTCGTGGACATGCGCCCGCCGTCGGCCCACGTCCCCATGCCCATCACGTTGGGGCCCATGACCCAGTCGGCGGCATCCACGAACCGCTCCCGCATCCAGTCCCGGAGCCGGGCCGGGTGCACGCCGTAGAGGTTGGCGAAGCCGGCGAGCACCATCAGCCGCTGGATGTGGTGCACCCATCCCCGCTCCTCGAGGCCGTCGAGAGTGACCTGGACGCACCGCATCGCGGTGCGCGCTTCGCCCGTGAAGGCGGGCGGAAGGCGGCGACGATGCCCGAGCGCGTTGGCGTCGAACTGGTCGGGCCACAGCCAGTAGATCCCCCAGACGAACTCCCGCCAGCCGATCACCTGGCGGATGAAGCCCTCGGCGGAGTTGACCGGCACTCCCCCGGCCCGGTAGGCCTCCTCGACCCGGTCGCACACCTCGTCGGGCATCAGCAGTCCGAGGTTCAAGTACGGGCTCAGCAAAGAATGAGCGAGGTGCCAGTTGCCGGCGAGCATGGCGTCCTCGTGGGGACCGAACCCGGGGAGCACTTCGTCGACGAAGTGGCGCAGCCGGGCCAGGGCCGCACGGCGGGAGGTCGCCCACCAGCCCACCGGTCGGGCGCCGGGCAGCCCCCCGGGGAGGCCCGCCACGACGTCGGCGTCCAGGTCGTCGAGTGTGCTCGCCTGGGGTGGAGGCCAGACCGCGCCGGCCGGGGCCGGCTCACGGTTGTCGTGGTCGAAGTTCCATCGGCCGCCGGCAGGTTGGTCGCCGTCCATGAGGTAGCCGAGCCGGCGGCGTTGCCAGCGGTAGAAGTCTTCCATCCGCAACGATTGCCGGTCGCCGGCCCACGCGGCGAAGACGTCGGGATGGCACAAGAACTGGTTGGAGCGCATCGTCTCCACTCCCAGCCGTTCGAGGAGGCGCCGAACCGGGCGGGAGTTCGGTTCGGTGGCAACCACGGCCGCGGGGCCGAACCGGTCGCGGTGCGCTGCGAGTCCGGCTGCGAGCGAGGGCGCCCTCCGGTGGTCGACCTCGAAGCCGGCGCCGCTCAACTCACGAGCGAACCGCCGCATCGCCGTCAGCACGAGGTGGAGGCGCTGCCGGTGGAACGGCCTGGCCTCGATCATCGCGGTGCTCTCGACGAGGAGCACCCGGACGTCGTCAGGATCGGCGCCGGCCAGTGCGCCGATGCGGCGGTTGAGCTGATCGCCGAAGACCCAGACGGTGTGCACGGCGGCCACGGTACCCCGGCCCGGGTCGGCGCGGCGCAGCCGGGCCCGCGGTCGCCAAAGCCCCGGGAAGCGGCGCCACCCTGGTACCGTTCCCGACGGCGACGGCACGCCCCGGCGTGGTCGCCGGGTCTCTGCCGCTCAACCTCACCGCCGAGTCGCGCCGGGGGCCGACACGAGCAAGAGGAAGACGCGTCGATGAGCGATACGACAGAGAGCGTGGCGAGCGCGACCACCTTCGCCGACCTCGGAGTGGCCTCCGATCTCGTCGCGGTCCTCGAGCAGGCAGGGATAACCGCGCCGTTCCCCATCCAGGCGATGACGATCCCCGACGGCCTGGCCGGACGCGACGTCTGCGGGAAGGCCCAGACCGGCTCCGGGAAGACGCTGGCGTTCGGGATCCCGCTCATCGAGCGAACGCCGCGTGCCGAGCCGGGACGGCCCCGGTCGTTGGTGCTGGTCCCGACCCGGGAGCTGGCGGCCCAGGTGGCCGACGACATGCGCCCGCTGGCCGAGCGGCGCGGACTGGTGCTGACCACGGTGTACGGGGGCGTGTCGCTGCGTCGGCAGGTCGAGCGCATCCGCAAGCGGGCAGACATCGTGGTGGCCACGCCGGGACGCCTCAACGACCTCCTGGGGCGCGGCAACGTGTCCGTCGCCGACGTCGACCGGGTAGTCATCGACGAGGCCGACCAGATGGCCGACATGGGCTTCCTCCCCCAGGTCCACCGGATCATGCGGCAGATCGAGGGCAGCCACCAGACGATGCTGTTCTCGGCGACGCTCGACGGCCAGGTCCGCACGCTCGTCAGCCGGTACCTGGCCGACCCGGTCCGCCACGAGGTGGAGATGGCCCAGGAGATGGTGGAGACCCAGGAACACCGCTTCATCGAGGTGCACCACATGGACAAGCCCAAGGTCGCGGCCGCCATCGGGCGCAGCGTCGACCGCACCCTGTGCTTCGTGGCCACGCGACGCGG
>CAYGCW010000252.1:0-4344 GCA_964348465.1 uncultured Acidimicrobiia bacterium
CCGGCTCTCGTACACCATCTCCTCGTCCAGCTCACCGACTCGTCCCCCTTCGGGAAGCACCACCGTGTACAACCCGCGGTCGGGGATCGTGCCCGGGTTGGTGACCGCCAGCATCCGGGCCCCGGGGCGCGCCGACAACGTGCCTTCGACCCGATCCCACACCAGACGTGGACGCAGCTCGGCGAACTCGTCGGAGGGGTACCTGCCGGCCAGCATGTCGAGTACGGCGTCGAAGGCGTTGCGTCCCAGGTCGGCATACGGGTAAGCGCCCCGCACCAGGCCGTAGAGGTCGTCGACGCCCCAAGTATCGAGGGCGACGGCCGCCACCACCTGCTGGGCTAGGACGTCGAGAGGGTTACGGGGAATACGCGTCGCCTCGATCTCGCCGTCGTACATGCGAGCGACGACCACCGCTGCCTCCAGGAGGTCGCCGCGGTGCTTCGGGAACAGCCGCGCCACGCTGGGCGCTCCCACCTGATGACCGGCCCTGCCGACCCGTTGCAGGCCGCTGGCGACCGAAGGTGGCGACTCGACGAGCACCACGAGATCCACGGCCGCCATGTCGATGCCGAGCTCCAGGGTCGAAGTCGCCACGACGCAACGCAGCTCACCCCGTTTGAGCCGCTCCTCGATCTCGATCCGCTGCTCACGTGACACGGAGCCGTGGTGCGCCTGGCACACCTCCTCGCCCGCCAGCCCGTTGAGCTGGGCGGCGAGCCGCTCGGCGAGGCTGCGGCTGTTCACGAAGACGATGGTGGATCGGTGCTGCTCGACCAACTCGAGGAGGCGCGGGTACATCGCGGGCCAGATCGAACGGCGGGGCGGCTCGGGGTCGGCGTCCGCGGCGGCCGGCGTCCCGGCGTCCGGTCGAGTCATGTCCTCGACGGGGACGACGATGCCGACGTCGAGCTGCTTGTGGCGGGGAGCGTCGACCACCGTCACCGGCCGCGGCTCCCAGCTGCCGTCCCCGGCGGCGCCTCCTCCCAGGAAACGGGCGATGTCCTCCAGCGGCCGCTGCGTCGCCGACAGCCCGATGCGCTGAGGTGGCGACTGGACGATCCGCTCCAGCCGCTCGAGACTCAGCGAGAGGTGAGAGCCGCGTTTGGAGCCGGCGACCGCGTGGACTTCGTCCACGATGACCCACCGCACAGGCGTGAGTATCTCGCGGGCCGCCGACGTGAGCAGCAGGTAGAGCGACTCCGGAGTGGTGATGAGGATGTCGGGTGGGTGGCGCTGCATCTGGCGCCGCTCGGATGCCGGCGTGTCGCCGGTGCGCATGGCCGCCGATATCGGCGGGACCGGGATGCCGAGGCGCTGGGCGGCGTTGCGGATGCCTGTGAGGGGGGCGCGCAGGTTGCGGTCGACGTCGTAGGCCAGCGCTTTCATCGGGGAGATGTAGAGCACCCGGCAGCGTTCCCGGCCGTCTGGGAGCGTCTCTTGATGGAGGCGGTCGAGCGCCCACAGGAACGCTGCCAGGGTCTTCCCGGAGCCGGTGGGGGCGTGGATCAGCGTGTGGCGGTCGGCGGCGATCGCCGCCCAGCCGTCGTCCTGGGCCGGCGTCGGCGCCGCGAACGCGGCCGTGAACCAGCTACGCGTCGGTTCGCTGAAGAGGTCGAGGCTGGGCATCTCCTGAGCGTACCGGGCACCGCCGACAAGGATCGGCCGGCGGCGCGCCAAGATGGGTGCGTGGACGACGACCGCTGGCGGGACCTGCTTCGCTCGCCACTGGACGACGGCGACGAGCCGCAGCGCGCCGGGTGGCGCTGGTTCTTCGTCGGCCTGCTGGTGGTCGCGTCGTTCGTGGGAGTGGGGGCGCTGCTGGGGCGCGGGGACGACGGCTCGCCGGGAACGACCGGGGGAGCTGCGGCGGGTACGCCGGCCCCGGGAGCGACAACCTCCCCGACCACCACCCGGGCCGGCGTGGTGGGCTATCCGCCGGCGGCGCTGTTCGGCGCCATGGAGTACGACCCGGCATCAGGCCGCATGATTCTGTTCGGCGGGGATGCCGCGGTCGGCCTGGTCGGGGAGACCTGGGTGCTCGACGCAGACGCAGGGGAGTGGCGCCGGCTGTCGCCGTCGCAGGCTCCTTCACCGCGGGTGGCGCCAGGGACGGCGTTCGACGCCGAGCGCGGCCGCCTGGTGTTGTTTGGCGGCGCCGGCGAGCGCCTCGTGTTCTGCTCCCCGGTCCCGGTATGCAGCGGGAGGCCGCTGGGCGACACCTGGTTGTTCGACCCGGAGGCCGGCGCATGGGAGGAACTTCCTGGGCCCGGACCGCCGCCGCGGGTCGGCCACGCCATGGCCTACGACCCGGCTGCCGACAAGGTCGTCTTGTACGGCGGCGCCGTGCTGACCGGTACCCGCCGGGGGACGGCCCTGGGAGACACGTGGGTCTTCGATCCGGCCACCGGGCGCTGGTCTCAGGCGCAACCGTCCGTCAGCCCTCCGGAGAAGGCATTCGCAGCGATGGCCTCCGACCCGGTCGGCGGCCGCCTCTTGCTGTGGGGAGGCTCCACGCCCGGCGAGGACGACGACGGGTTGTGGGCATTCGACGCCGCCGGCGGCGAATGGGCCCAGGTGCCCGACGGCGAGGCGCCGATCCCCCGCTGGTTCCACAACCTCCTGACGGTGCCCGACCGGGACGGCCTCCTGCTGCTGGGCGGCAACGGCGCGTTCACCGAGGACCTCGGGGAGGGCATCACTGCCACCCGCAACCGGGCCACCGACGAGCTGTGGCTGTTTGCCGGGGCTGACCGGGCCTGGACGCCGCTCCCGCCGACGGGCCAACCCATGACACAGGTCGCCGCCGCTTACCACCCGGCACTCCGTCAGGCAATCGTCTAAGCATCCGGGCACACGCTGACGATCGACCCGACAACGGGAGTGGTGGAGGACCGCTCCGAGGACTTCGGTGGGTTCGTCGAGTGACCGCAGGGCAACCGGCCGCCGGATGCCGGCCCGGATCCTCGCCGCGGCCCGGGGCAGCGGGCGTTCCCACTTCATGCGGGTGTTGGATCGAAGGGTTCGGACTGGCACCATGGGGGGATGCCGGCCGAGCTGCGCGCCATGGGGTACTTCCTGGCCACCGAAGCGATCTGGGTGCTGCTCGTCGTGCCGGTCTTCGCCTACGCCGACACCGCCTCGTGGTGGCCGACTTGGCGGGGGACCATGCCGGCAGCGCTCGGAGCAGCACTCGTCGTCGGAGGTGCGGCACTCTCGTATCGCGCCGCGGTTCGCCTCGTGGCAGACGGCGGCGGCACGCCGCTGCCGATCAGGCCGCCGGCCCGGCTGGTCACGTCCGGCCCGTACTCGTACATACGCAACCCGCAAGCCATCGGCCTCGTTGCGATGACGGCAGGTGCGGCGCTGGCCGTCGACGCCGAGGCGATCTGGCTGGTGCCGCTGGCGGCCGCCGGCTACGCCACCCTCATCCAGGTTCCCGCCGAGCAGCGCCAGCTCCGCGAGCGTTTCGGCGACGAGTACGCCCGCTACCAGGAGAGCGTGCCGCCGTGGCTCCCGGGGCAGGCCTGAACCGGTGGTGAGGCAGTGGCTGGCGTTGGCGCTCGTCGCAGCCGCCTGTGGCGGCGCCGGGCCCGACGACACGACCGGGAGCCCTTCGTCTCGCCAGACGACGACCACGCCGCCGGCCACGACCGCGGCCACGACGACCACCGCCCTGCGGCGCGCTCCGGCGGGTCCGCCGGTACTCCAGATGGGCGACACGGGCCCGCTGGTGGCAACACTCCGGTTCGCGCTCGAGTGCAACGGCTACACGTCTCCGGCGCCGGGTGACGCCTTCGACGACGGCATCGCGGGAGCGGTGAGCGCCGCTCAGGCCGACCTGGGCTGGGTGCCGACGGGGACACCAGATCTCGAGTTCTTCGTGGAGCTCAGCGCCCGCTGCCCCGCGGGTCGGCGCGTGGCCCCGGCCGGGGGCACGACCTCGGTGGTCGGGGTAGCCGGCCCGGACTCGGGCGCCGAGTTCCTGGTGCGCGCCCAGGCCGGCCAGACCCTCACCGCCACCGTCGAGCCGGCGACGGCCTCCGTCGGGGTGGGGCCGGCCCGCGTCGCCGTCGCCGCCCCGGCAGGCGTCCGGGAGTGGACCGGCCGACTCCCGGCGACGGGCGAGTACCGGATCGCAGTGGCCGTGGTCGAGCCGACCGTGTTCAGCCTGCGGGTCAGGCTGCCCACCGACCGCCGGGCCACGCCGGGGACCGTCACGATCGGCGGCGACGGCTACGGCGTGGACTCCGTGTGCGTGGCGGTGGCGGGCGGGATCGAGAGCCACTGGGCGATCTTCGGCGGCGGCGTCGGGCGGCTGCGGGCCCGGCGAGCCGGGGGAGCCGC
>CAYGCW010000253.1:0-4330 GCA_964348465.1 uncultured Acidimicrobiia bacterium
CGGCGTTTGTACCCGCTGCGGCGACGGCTGGCACTCGTACCGGCGCGATCTGACCAGGGCCCGGCAGGTGGCGGTGGCGTGGTTGCCGCCCGCCTGAGCGCCGTCGGCGCCCGCATCGCCGCTGCCGCGGCGCGGGTAGGGCGGGCGCCGGAGGAGGTGACGCTGGTGGCGGTCGGCAAGGCGCATCCTCTCGACACACTGCGCGCCGCGTACGACGCAGGCCATCGGACCTTCGGTGAGAACCGCGCCCAGGAGCTGGTGGAGAAGGCGGCGGCGATGCCGGACGACGTCGTCTGGCACTTCGTGGGGCCGCTGCAGAGCAACAAGGCGCGCCTCGTGCGGCCGATCGCGACGCTGCTCCACTCGATGGACCGCGCGTCGCTGGCCGCCGCTTGGCTGAAGGGACCGGGCACCGCGCCTCCGGTGCTGGTCGAGGTCAACCTCGGGGAGGAGCCTCAGAAGGCCGGGGTGCCGCCCGCCGCGGCCGCCGAGCTCGTGGCTGCGGTCGTCGGGAAAGGCATCGAAGTGCGGGGGTTGATGGCGATCCCGCCGATCACCCCGGACCCTGAGGGAGCGCGTCCCTACTTCCGACGGCTGGCAGCGTTGCGCAGCCGGCTGTCGGCACGCTGGCCCCAGATCACGGAGCTGTCGATGGGAATGACCGACGACTTCGAAGTGGCCGTCGAGGAGGGCGCCACTATTGTTCGCGTCGGACGGGCTATCTTTGGCCCACGCCCGGCCGCCGGCTGACGGCCGGCGCCCCAGCTACGACCGAACACCAGCCGAAGAGGCAGCCGACATGTCATCGTTGTGGCAGAAGACGTTGTTCTACCTGGGCCTCGTTGACGAGAACCAGGCCGACCAAGGCGAATCGCTCGGAGGCGAGCGGGCTCCGGCCGCTCCCACCCAAGCCGAAGTTCGCACCGTGCAGCAGCCGGTGCGCCGCACTTCGGGGGAGGTGCGCGGCAGGCGCGTCGAACCGCCGGCGGCCAGCCGGCGCCGGGTGTCGCCGGATCCTGCGCTGGCGGAGGCGGGTGTGTACTTCCCTGGTTCCGAAGACATGCCGACCGTCAGGGCGGCCACGCCCACCGCCCCGGAATCGGAAGTGCTCGTGGCCAGGGCGTTCTCGGATGCCCAGCGCCTCGCAGACTTCATCCGCGCTCGCACCCCGGTGGTGCTGGACCTGCGCGGCACCGAGCCGGAGATGGTGCGGCGACTCGTCGACTTCTCGAGCGGCCTCACCTACGCGCTCGACGGATCGATGCGCAAGGTCGCCCAGGGCGTCATCCTCGTTTCGCCTCCCCGGGTGACCCTGAGCGGTGAGGAGCGGCGGCGCCTGGCGGAACTCGGGCTCTTCGAAGTGCCCGACCTCGGCTGAGCCGGCCTACCGATGCTCGATCTCATCCGCAGCCTCCTCGGCATCTACATCCTCATCGTGATCCTGAGGATCATCCTCGGGATGGTCGTCGAGTTCGGTCGGATCCCGTGGGGCCATCCGGTCCGGCGCGTCACCGACATCCTGGGGCTCGCCGTCGACCCCCTGCTGCGGCCGCTGCGCCGGGTGCTGCCGCCCGTGGCGCTCGGCTCGGTGAACCTCGACCTCTCGCCGATGGTCCTCATCGCCGGACTGCTGATCCTCCAGAACATCCTCCGTTGAGGTTTGACCACTTTACGTAGTGCCAGGTATCCTGATGGGCGAGGATCGACCCGGGAGCAGAATGCGATGGCCATCACCCCCCGAGACGTACGCAACCAGCGCTTCACCGAGGCCAGGCGCGGCTACGCGTCCGAGGAGGTGCGTGCGTTCCAGGAGCGCGTCGCCGACGCGCTGAAGGCGTACGAGGCCGAGGTCGCCAAGCTCCAGGCGCGTATCCAGGCGTCGGAGGAGCGGGTGAAGGAGATGCGCGACATCGAAGAAGCCGTCAAGCGCACCTTCGCCGCTGCCACGAGGACCAAGCGCGAGATGCTCACCGAGGCCGAGGCAGACGCGGCCCGCCTGCGCAGGGAGGCCGAGCGCGACGCCGAGCAGGCGCGCGCCGCACTCGACGACGAGGAGCGAGCCCGCCGGTCCGCCGCAGAGGCGCAGGCGGCGGCGATCGTCGGTGAGGCAACCGCCGCCGCCGACGCCCAGCGGGCGGCGGCCAACGCCGAGGTACAAGCCATGGACCGGCGGCTGGCCCAACTGCGTACGTCCGTCCGGGACCTCGAGGCGCGGCTGCGCCAATTCGCCACTTCCGCCCTCGACGAGCTGGCGGTCGCCACCGACCTCATCGACCTGGAGACCGTCGACATCTCGGAGATCGATCACCTCACCCCGGGTGTTGCCGAAGCTGCTGGAGAAGCCGCGCTCGACGGCACCACCGTCCCCGAGGAGGTCCCTGCGGCCGCCCCGGAAGGAGAGCCGGATGCCGGCGAGGCTGAGGAGCGCCCCGGGGAAGCCGTGGCCTCGGCGGCCGCAGCCGGAGACGAACCGCTTGCTGCGGAGGCAGCGGGGGAGCCCGCGCCGGCCTCCGAAGCGGCGGCGACGCATCCCGCAACCGCGGTCGAGCCGGAGCCGGCCCGGACCGTCGGCGCGGCCGGTCCCGACGAGACCGAAGCTCCTGCCGGGCTCGCCGTCGGCATACCCGTCGACGATGTCGCCGAGCCCGTCCCGGCCGCCGACGACGAGCCCGAGGGCGGCTTCTACGAGCGGCGCCTCGCCGGGTTGCGCCGCCGCATCGAAGCGGCCGGCGACTCCTGATGGGGGTCTAAGTTGTTGCGGGTGCGATCGCCAGTCGCACCTCGGCTCCGTTGACGTCGACGATGGCGGCATCATCGCCGGCGTCGGCGGCGATGTGGGATGCCAGCACCTCGGCGGCTACGAACTCGCCGAACTCGGTGAACGCCCGCGCCACTTCGGGATCCGGGCTGGCCCACGACAGGCGCACCCGGTCCGTAACGTCGAGCCCCGCGTCGCGGCGCAGAGCCTGGACCCGGTTGACCAGCTCCCTCGCGTAGCCCTCGGTGACCAGCTCGGGCGTGAGGTCCGTGTCGAGTACCACCACCAGCGGGCCTTCTGCAGCTACGACCCGCCCCTCCTGCGGCGTCCGGTTCACGACCACGTCGCCGGCCGAGATCCGCTCGCCTGCGACATCCAGCGACCGCCCATCGAGGAGGGCGCTCACCTCGGCGTCCCCCAGCGCGGCGATGCCGGCGGCGACCTCCTTCACTCTGGCCCCGAGGCGCGGGCCCAGCACCTTGAAGTCGGCCTTGGCGGAGAGGTGAACGAGGTGGTCCTCGTGGTCGCTCGTGTCCACCCTCTTCACGTTGAGCTCGTCCGCGATCAGGTCGGTGTGCCCGGCGACGGCAGCCCGCACCCCCGCATCCCGGGACACCACCGTCAGCCCCGGCAGCGGCTGGCGCACCTTCAGCTCGCTGGACACCCGCAGGGCACGCCCGAGGTTCACGACCGTCCGTACGGTCGCCATCGCCTCCTCCAGGTCGGTGGCGATCAGGTCGGCCATCGTCTCCGGGTAGTCGGCGTGGTGGATGCTGCGCGGTCCGGCATCCTCCGGCCGCTGGTCGACCACGAGGTGCTGGTACAGCTCCTCGGTGATGAACGGCAGCAGCGGCGCCAGCACCTTGGCGAACGTCACCAGCACCTCGTAGAGGGTGGCGAACGCGGCCACCTTGTCCGTGTCGTCTGCCGTGCGGGACCGCCAGAAGCGCCGGCGCGAGCGGCGGATGTACCAGTTGGTCAGGTCGTCGATGAACGCCAGCATCGCCGGCACGACCGCGTAGAGGTAGTAGCCCTCCATCTCGGTGTTGACGCGCCGGATCAGCGTTTGGAGCACGGACAGGATCCACCGGTCGATCTCGGGGCGCTCGGCGGGTGGTGCCGCCATCCTGAGGTCGTCGATGCCGATGCCGTCCGCCTCTGCGTAGGTGGTGAAGAACGAGTAGGCGTTCCAGAGCGGCAGCATCACCGTTCGCACCACTTCCCGGACGCCTGCCTCGGAGAACCGCAGCGGCTCGGCCCGCATCACCGGCGAGTTGATCAGGAAGGCCCGCAAGGCGTCGGCGCCGTTGTGTTCGATCACCTGAAACGGATCCGGGTAGTTCTTCAGGCTCTTGGACATCTTGCGGCCGTCCTCGGCGAGGATCATCCCAGCAGCGTGTAGAACCAGCCGCGGGTCTGGTCGAGCCCTTCGGCGATGTAGTCGGCAGGGAAGCGCTCCCGGAACTCGGCGCGGTTCTCGAACGGGTAGTGCTGCTGGGCGTATGGCATCGAGCCGGATTCGAACCAGCAGTCGAGCACCTCGGGGACCCGGCGCATCGTTCCGTCGCACGT
>CAYGCW010000254.1:0-711 GCA_964348465.1 uncultured Acidimicrobiia bacterium
GGTCCCTCCGAGTGGTCCTCCGCCGGCGTCCTCCGCAACCCCTTCGAGGCCCCAGTCGTCACCCGGGCCGGTCCGGAAGTCGCCTGTGTCCGGTTCGGGGGGGCCGCCGACCGGCCGGTACCCGCGTATGTAGCCGGCGTCGCCGGCCGGCGGCGCACCTCGCGCCATGTAGTCGTCCAGAAGGTCCGTGACGCGGCCGGTGCGGGTCGAAGGCCGGCTCATCACGCCGACCGGCCGGCCCGATTCCAGCACCACCATCCGCCGCTGTCTGGATTCGTCGATCCGCGCCCAGGCCGCGGCCGTCTCGAGCTCGCCACGGTCAAAGGCCGGGCAGGGGGCGAGCCCGACGTCGGCCAGCAGGCGGTCGGGCTCGAACTGCTCCAGCTCGTCGGCGCGCAGCGCGCTGTACGCGTAGCCGCCGAGCCGGACGATCACCCAGCCGCCCGCGCCCATCAGTGCCAGCGCATGGCTGACCCTCGTTGCCGACGCCGGCACGACGTGAGACTCGGCCACTCCGTAGATCGCATCGCGCGCGATCGGGCTCACGCGCCCTCCCCTTCCGGGTGCTCTTCGAAGGCTACGCGACGCCGGTCCCCCCTGGCGCCCGCACCGCCGCCGACCGGAACGGCCGAGCCGTCCGGAGACTACTTTTCGTCTACCAGAGGGAATGGATCACTGGGGATCCATGCAGCACGGCGACATCGACTGCGC
>CAYGCW010000254.1:721-1401 GCA_964348465.1 uncultured Acidimicrobiia bacterium
CGGGCTCACGCGCCCTCCCCTTCCGGGTGCTCTTCGAAGGCTACGCGACGCGGGCCGCCCTTAGCATTGCCGCCGAGCCGGAACGGCCGAGCCTGACGGTGACTACGTGTCGTCTACCAGAGCGAATGGATCACTGGGGATCCATGCAGCACGGCGACATCGACTGCGCTGGCCCAGGCCACGAAGGGCTGGAAGTCCTGCCAGGTGTCGGCTCCCTGCTTCCAGTGGTCTTCGAGGCCGGCCGGAGTCTCGTAGACCTCCATCAAGACGAAACACGTGTTGCCGGTGGGCTCCGATGACGGATCCAGCTTGTTCGAGAGCTCCGGGCCCTTGACGACGTTGTACCGCAGCAGCGCGAGATCTCCGTCGCGATAGTGGGTCTTTTCCATCCACTCGGCATGGCTGGCGAACAGCCGATCCCCCTCGGCGACCTGATCCGGCCGCGCCGTGAAGATGAACGTGATCTGGGTCTTCCCCTCGTGGGACATGACAGCCCCTTTCCGGATCGATGAGCCCGCCGGCCATCGATCCTCGACGCCCCTCGATCGATGGCGGAGGATGCCGGTGAACCCCCCGGACCTCCGCCGATGGAGTTGAGATACCGCGGAAACGGGGATCTGTCAAGACCTCGACACCGCGGAAGACTCGAGCCGACTCTCGGCTACCGGCCGGGCGGCCCC
>CAYGCW010000254.1:1411-3043 GCA_964348465.1 uncultured Acidimicrobiia bacterium
TCGATCCCCTCGGCAACCTGATCCGGCCGCGCCGTGAAGATGAACGTGATCTGGGCACCGCGAAGACTCGAGCCGACTCTCGGCTACCAGCCGGGCCGCCCCAGGCCGGTGTCGAAGCGGAACAGGTAGCGGTCGGTGAGGAAGTTGAGCGTGCGGCGCGCCTCGGGCACGTGGTCGGCCATGTCCTCGAGGAACTCCGGTCCCGTCCCGACCACCGCCGCAGCCGCCTCGACGGCCCTCCGATACCAGGCCGCGGCCGCCAGCTCGTGGAAGCGGAGATCGTCCCCGCCTCCGATTGCCATGGCCGGGCCCATGCCGGCGGAGTGGGCCAGCCGCTCCCGCTCGCCGGGGACGAGGTGCCGGCGGGCCGTGTGGTCCGGGAACACGCCGGCGTGGAACAGGGCGACATCCCCGAGGCGGCGGTACCCGGCGGGGCGCATCGACGCCGGCAGGGCGTCCACCCGCTCGGAGAGGTGGACCAGGTCGAGCTCGCTGAACCGGCGCCGGCGGTACCCGCGGCGGGTCTTGACCCAGATGGCGCCAGACGCGACCCTGGTGAACGACGCCAGCAGCTCGACGAGGAAGAAGCGGTGCGCGCCGCGCCCGAGGAACTCCTGGAGCGATGCCACGTCGAAGACCGGCAGGCGTTTGCCGGCGCCTGCCCACTCGGGCAAGTAGGCCGCCGCTGAGATGTCGCGCGCCGACCGGTTGACAAGCACTCCGAAGGTCAGAAACGGGGAAACGCGGGGGCCAATGTCCCCGACAGCACCACCGAAGATGGCGTCGAAGACCCGCGGCTCCGCAAGCAGGTCGTCCACGTTCTCCGGGTTTGCGGTGATTTGCGCCCGCAGTGCAGCCACCGGTCCCGACCTGCCGGTGGCCCGGGCCAGGAGGTCCAGGTCCCTCTCGCTCAGATGCTCCAGGTAGAGCAGCGGGTAGTTCCGCATCGTCGCCTCACATCGTATTGGCCGCTGCGGTGGCGTGCTGGTCCCGGCTCCGGGCCGACCGCGCCACTCGCCGGGCGTGCCGCAGCGGCTCGGGCGTCCTGACCCGTTGAGTCGCGGCGAGGACGACCTCGGTCGCGATGTCGGGATCCGTGCACCAGCCGGCATGCACCGCAAGTGGCCGGCACCCCCGGCGGGTTCGCAGCCAGTGGCCGACGACCACTCCGTCGAGCAGCAGCGGCGATCGGGCGCCTCGCTCCGGGCTCGCCGGCCATTCGCCGCCCGCGAGGAGGGGGCGATGCGTGATGCCGACCGTCGGGACGTCGAGGACGGCGCCGAGATGGAGTGCGAGTCCAGCCCGGCGGGGGTGGTCGCGGCCGGTGGCGTCGACCAGCAGCGCGTCGAAACAGGCGGGTAGCCCGGCCACCGCCGACTCCAGCAGCGGCCCCTCTCGAAGGGCGAGCAAGCCGGGTTCGTACGGAGCGCCGGCGGCGCCGGACACCGCCGCCTGCGCGACGACGCGGCGGCCGTCCCACACGACGGCCGCCGCCCAGCCGCGGTCTCCGGCGGCACCGCGGCCCTCGCCGCCCCGCCCGAAGCACGCGAAGACCCCGGCGACCCGGACCGGCGGGACGGTCGGGCGGTACGGAACCGGGCGGGCGGCGGCGAGGTCGCGCTGAAGCTCTTC
>CAYGCW010000254.1:3053-4328 GCA_964348465.1 uncultured Acidimicrobiia bacterium
GTCGCCGTGGTAGGCGTTCCGGAAACTCAAGAACCGCCTGCGGCCGGAAATCCCTTCATGAGGGCACGGCGGGATGGCTGGCCTCCACGGGCTCGACCCTCACGTAGCCGGCGCCGAGCGGTGGGCGCCGGTCGGGCTCGCCCCGGTTGGGCCACATCGCCATGGCCCGCTCGGTCATCGCCGCGATCGTCAGCGACGGGTTCGATCCGAGGTTGGCGGGCACGGCGGACCCGTCGGCGACGTGCAGGCCCGGATGTCCGAAGACGCGTTGATAGGCGTCGATGACGCCCGAGGCTGCGTCGGCTCCGATGCACGCACCGCCGATGAGGTGCGCGGTCACCGGAGCTTCGAAGAGGACCTCGTTCAGAGAACTGCCCGGGAAGCCGCCCATGGCCCTCGCCGCGGCCCGGGCCGCCTGGTTCGCGACGGGCAGATAGGTGGGGCTGGGCTCGCCGTGGCCGGGGCCGGTCGTCAGCCGAGTCCCGAACGGCCCGCCTTTTCGGTAGAGGCGCAGGCTGTTGTCGCGGCTCTGCATCACCAGCAACATCACGGTTCGCTCCGACCATCGCCGTACCGAGAGGGAGCGGAGGAACACCACCGGGTGGCGGGCCACGTTGCCGAGGTGGCGCAGCCAGCGCGGTACTCGCCCGCCCCCGTCGGTGAGCACGGTCCCGAGCAGGCCCATCGCATTGCTCCCCCGCCCGTACCGCACCGGCTCGATGCGGGTGTGGGGGTCCGGCTCGATCGACGACGTGATGGCCACGCCCTGGGAGTAGTCCACTTCGGTCTTGCGGGCGGTGGCGCCCACGATCGCCTCCGAGTTGGTGCGCACCAGGTGGCCGAGCCGGGGCGACAGCGCCGGGAGGCGGCCGGTGTCGCGCAGTCCGAGCAGCAGGCGGACCGTGCCGAGCGCCCCGGCCGAGAAGACGACCTGATCTGCGGTGAAGACGCGGCGGCGCCTGCGCATCCAGGCGCCGGGCCGCTCCGTGACGACCGTATAGCCGCCCTGCGGTCGGGGTGCGACGTCGACGACCTCGTGCTCGGCATGGATCTCGGCGCCGCCCTTCTCGGCGAGGTGGAGGTAGTTCTTGTCGAGCGAGTTCTTGGCGTTGTGGCGGCAGCCGACCATGCAGCCGCCGCAGCCGATGCAGCCCGTGCGGGTCGGGCCGGCGCCGCCGAAGTAGGGATCGGCCACCTCCACGCCGGGTGTTCCGAACCACACGGCTACCGGGGTGGGCTGGAACGTCGCCGCAGCCTCCAACTCGGAGGCGACCG
>CAYGCW010000255.1:0-4304 GCA_964348465.1 uncultured Acidimicrobiia bacterium
CCCGCGTCGACCTCATCGGGATCGAGGTGGTCAAAGTCGCCAGCGTCACCGTCGCCTCGCCCGGCGACACCATCACCTACACCTACACGGTGACCAACACGGGCACGGTCACGCTCGAGAACGTGACGGTGGTCGATGACAAGCTCGGTCCGATCACGCTCGCCAAGACGACGCTGGCGCCGGGCGAGTCCACCACCGGCACCGCCTCCACGACCGTGGCCGCCGCCGACGCGCCCGGCCAACTGGTCAACGTCGCCACTGCGGCCGGGGAAGGCCCCGGCGGCGAGCGAGTGACGGATCAGGACGACGCCAGCGTCGACCTCGTTGCGGTGCTTGGAGAGACGCTGCCGAAGACCGGCCTCGACGCTGATCTGGCGGGCCAGCTCGGATTGGTCCTCGTGGCAATGGGCCTGGCCGCCCTGGCGGTGGCGATCGCGGCAGGGTCGGGGAAGCGCCGGCTCCTGCCGGACGGCACCTACGCCCGTCTGCGATCCCAGCTGCTGCCGCTCACGTATCGGGAGCGGATCGCCGGCCTGCGACACCGGGTGAGCGATTGGCGCGACCGGCGCCGGGGCCGCTCCCAGTTCCGCCGGCTGGGGTGAGCCCTGAACCGACACCGATGCAGGTGACCGGCCGCCGGGAGTAGACACCGGCCGGCCGGGCCTGCGGCGGTCCCGAGTACCGGCGAGCCCTCCGGGCGCCGCAGGCGCCGGGGTAGCATGCGCGGATGCTCGACGTCGCCGTGCTCCGCAACGATCCCGGCCTGCTGGCCGCATCGCTGGACCTGCGCGGCCTCGACGTGGATATCGATGCCCTCGCCGACCTCGACCAGCGCCGTCGCGAAGCCCGGGTGCGGGCCGAGACGCTCCGCGCCGAGCAGAAGCAGGCCGGCAAAGAGATCGCATCGCTCTCCGGCGAGGAGAAGGAGGCGGCGCTCGCGCGCACTCGCCGGGTGACCGAGGAGTACAAGCAGGCGATCGCCGAGGCCGACGCCCTCGACGCCGAGTTCGAGGAGGCGTGGGCGCCGCTGCCCAACCTGGTCGCGGCAGGTGTCCCTCGAGGCACCACCGAGGAGGACGCGGTCGAATTCAAGCGGTGGGGGGAGCCGCGCCAGTTCGACTTCGAGTTCAAGGATCATCAGGAGCTGGGCGAGGCGCTGGGGATCATCGACAAGGAGCGGGCCGCCAAGGTGTCCGGCTCGCGGTTCTTCTACCTCAAGGGCAAGCTGGTGCTGCTCGAGTTCGCCCTGGTGCGCTGGGCGGTCGATCAGCTCATCGCGGCGGGGTTCACGCCGGTCGTGCCGCCGGTGCTGGTGCGGGAGATGGCCCTGTACGGGACCGGCTTCTTCCCGGAGGCGCGCGAGCAGGTGTATTCGGTGCCGGAGGACGAACTGTTCCTGGTCGGTACCGCCGAGGTATCCCTGGCGGCCATGCACGCCGACGAGATCATCGATGCGGCCGACCTGCCGCTCCGGTACGTCGGCTTCTCGACGTGCTTCCGGCGCGAGGCCGGGACCTACGGCAAGGACACCAGAGGCATCTTCCGGGTGCACCAGTTCGACAAGGTCGAGATGTTCAGCTTCTGCCACCCCGATCGCTCGGCCGAGGAGCACGAGTTCCTGTTCGGCCAGGAGGAGAGCCTGGTTCAGGCGCTCGGCCTTCCTTACCGGGTCGTCAACGTCGCAGCCGGCGACCTCGGGGCGTCTGCCGCCAAGAAGTACGACATCGAGGCGTGGCTGCCCGGTCAGGGGGCGTACCGGGAGCTGACGTCGTGCTCGAACACCACCGACTATCAGGCTCGCCGCCTCAAAGTCAGGGTCAGGACGGACGAGGGCAACCGGGTGCTGCACACCCTCAACGGCACGGCGGTCACCTCGAGCCGGACCCTGCTGGCGATCATCGAGCACTACCAGCAGGCAGACGGCTCCGTGGTGGTGCCGGAGGTGTTGCGGCCCTACGCCGGATTCGACACGATCGGACCGCCGGGCGAGGGATGACCGGCCGGCGGGTCTTCTCCCGCATCGCCACGCGCTACGACCGGCTCAACACGGTCCTGTCGCTCGGGCAGGACCAGAACTGGAGGCGGACCGCCGCGCAGCATCTGCCGCCGGGCCGGGTTCTCGACCTCGGCGCCGGTACGGGCGCCGCCAACCGCATCTTCGGCGACCGGGAGGTCGTCGCGCTCGATCCCAGCGCCGAGATGCTGGCGCTCAACGACACGCGGCGCCGCGTGGCCGCCGTCGGCGAAGCGCTGCCCTTCGCGGACGAGACGTTCGACGGGGTGTTCTCTGCGTATGTGTTCCGCAACCTCGACTCGGTGACCGCCACCCTCGAAGAGGTCTCCCGGGTGCTCCGCCCCGGAGGCATCGCCGGCATCGTCGACCTGGGGCGACCCGACGGCGCTGCGGCCCGGGTGCTGCACCGGGCCGGAACGGCCGTGGTGCTGCCCCTGGCCGGGCTCACGATCGGCGCGGCCGGCGAGTACGCCTACCTGCACCGCACCCTCGACAAGCTGCCGGCGCCGGAGGTGATGTTCTCGGACACGCCCCTCGAGCTGGTCAGCACCTGGCGGATGGGTCCGCTCGGCTTCGTGTACGGGGCGCTGCTCCGCAAGGCGTGAGGCCCGGGGTGTAGTGTCCTGGGCGAGTGCGAGATGGGGGAGTCCCGGGGCCATCCGCGAACGTCCGCCTGCAGCCCTCGACGGCTCCGGACCGACATGCGGCCGCGCCACCCTCGCGGTCGGGAGAGGAAGTGCCATGGCCTGGGACGAGGAAGAGGACACCCGCGAGTACACGGTCGTCATCAACCACGAGGAGCAGTACTCCATCTGGTTCGCCGGTCGGGAGCTCCCCATGGGCTGGAAAGAGGTCGGCAAGACCGGCACCAAGCAGGAGTGCCTCGCGTACATCGAAGAGGTCTGGACGGACATGCGCCCCCTCAGCGTCCGCAAGAAGATGGAAGAGATGGAGCGGCGCATGGAGCGCGAGGCGTAGCCCGCGTCCTCCGGCTGTCCCTCTCCGACACCGGCACCCTCGCCCGAGCCGGAGCGGTCCTGAGTTCGGCTCGACCGCGTTCGGGCGCCGCCACTCCGGGCGCGAACGCCTACAGATGACCAGAAGACCTGTCGATGTTCAGGCACGGCGCCCGCGCGCCGTTCACGGCCGGCTGATCGCGACGGAGTCACGGTGGGATCCAACAGGACCTCATACCCGGGTAGGAACACGGGTCATATCGCCCTGCTGCTGGCACTCCTGATGGTCTCTTTGGTGCTGCGCGCCCCGCCGGCCGCCGCCGCCGCATGCTCGGGGGTCGGCATCACGGTCAACCGGGTGTCGTCGCCGGTGATGTACCTCGACACGACGATCTCCCCGCAGCTACTCGGGGCGTACGCAGGGTATGAGATCACGACCGCCGGCCCGGTGACGGACCTCTGGGTGCAGGTCGAGAACGTGTCGGGCGGCGTGGTCACCCTCCCGGTGTCCGAGGACGGCCGCGTCCAGATCGGACCGGTCGCCGGAGGCAGTACTCACCACGCCTACTTCTACCTTGCGGCCTCCGGGGCGACGGCCAGCGCACAGACGCACGACGTGGTCCTC
Organism: uncultured Acidimicrobiia bacterium; assembly: GCA_964348465.1. Classification (GTDB taxonomy): domain Bacteria; phylum Actinomycetota; class Acidimicrobiia; order Spongiisociales; family JAOTWH01; genus CAYGCW01. Next base: position 3,596 of record CAYGCW010000255.1, read on the forward strand.
TACTCCGGCCCTCCCGGGCTGGGCGGGACCGCCATCTGCGAGGAGTCGTTCTCCCTCACCGCCGAGGACACGATCAAGGCCGCCGCCAACAAGGTCCAGGCGGTGGTCGCCGGACCGAACCCGGCCGAGCTGGGCGGCATCATGACGATGACGGTCACCGGCAACACGGGCACCATCGGTGACGCCGGCGTCTTCGCCGCCACCCCGGCGGCCGATCCGGCGTGGCCGGCCAATGCCTACACCCTCACGGGTGTCCAGCTCACCTTCGACTCAGACCCGCCGATCTCCGACCGCCTCTATCTCAGCGGCCTCAGCAAGAGCGCCCGGGACTACGAGATCGTCTACACGTTCGTCGCCAGCGGCACCACCACCGCCCCCACCGCCGTCAGCCCCATCAACTACATCAGCAGCGGCACGCAGACCAAGCACACGGACACGTCGGGCTTCGCCGGACTCCAGCCCATCCTTCCCGCCGAGAGCAAGATCACCATCTCCAAAGCGGCCGATCCCGGAACCCTGCCGGCCAGCGGCGGGACGGTGGAGTACACGATCACGCTCCAGAACGCCGGCACGCTGGCGGTGGCCCTGGCCGACGTCGTCGATGTGCTCCCGGCCGGCGCCACGTACCGGTCCGGAACCTCATCGTACGACGGCAGCGGGGTCCCGGACCCGTTCGACGCCGGCGGCACGCTCACCTTCGTGGGCCCGT
>CAYGCW010000256.1:0-2797 GCA_964348465.1 uncultured Acidimicrobiia bacterium
GCGATCGCGCCGTGGTCCTCCATCCGCGCCGGGCGGATCGTCACGTCCATGCGAGCGAGGATACGGGCGCGGGCGGCTTCTGGGACTCGGTTAGTACTCGGCCAGGTCGGTGGCGCGAGCGACGATGCCCGAGACGTTGGGCATCAACATCTCCTCGAGGGACGTTGCGAATGGGAAGGTCGGGACGTCGGGGGTGGCGTAGCGGCGCACCGGGGCGTCCAGCCACTCGAACGCCTTCTCACCGATCTGGGCGGCGACTTCCGCGCCGAACCCGATGAACTCGTTGTCCTCGTGGACGATCAGCACCTTGCCGGTCCGCTGCACCTGCGCTTCGATCGAGGGCCAGTCGAGCGGCTTGATCGACCGGAGGTCGAGAACGCCGGCGTCGATGCCGTCGGCGGCGAGGATCTCGGCCGCTTCCAGGGAGAAGTGCGCCATCGCGCCGTAGGCGATGATCGTGAGGTCGCCGCCGGCTCGCCGCAGGGCCGCCCTGCCCAGCGGGACGCGGTGCTCCCCTGCGGGGTACGGGCCCTTGGCGAGGCGGTACAGCTTCTTCGGCTCGAGGAACATCACCGGGTCCGGGTCCTCGAAAGCGGACCACAGCAGCCCTTTGACGTCGGCTGGCGTGGAGGGCACGACCACCTTGAGGCCGGGAACGTGGGCGTAGAACGACTCGATGCTCTGCGAGTGGTACAGCGCGCCGTGGACGCCGCCGCCGTACGGCACCCTCACCACGATCGGGCAGGTCCACCCGCCGTTGGAGCGGAAGTGGATGCGGGCCGCCTCAGAGACGAGCTGGTCGAAGCCGGGGTGGATGAAGTCGGCGAACTGGATCTCGGCGATGGGGCGCGAGCCGGCCGCCCCGGAGCCGATGGCGAGTCCGATGATCAGCGACTCGGCCAGGGGCGTGTTGAACGCCCGTCCCTCGCCGAACGCGTCGGTCAGGCCGATGGTGGCCTTGAACACGCCCCCCTTCGGGTCGGCCACGTCCTCTCCGAACACGAGCGCCTCCGGGTGGGTGTCCATGATCTCGTGAAGCGTGCGGTTGACGGCGGTGATCACGTTCACCGCCTCCCCCGCGGGAGCCGGCTCGGGTTCGGTCACGGCCTCCGACGGGACGATGGGAGCCGCGTACACCGGCTCGACGGTGTCCGGGGCCGGGGCCGCCTCTGCGCGGGCGACGGCATCGGCGATGGCGGTGCTTGCCTCATCGTCGATGGCGGCCTCGTCGTCGGCGGACAGCATCCGGTTCTCGATGAGGTACTGGCGGAGCCCTCTGATGGGGTCGCGCCGGCGCCAGGTCTCCACCTCTTCGGCGGTGCGGTAGACCTTGTCGTCGTCGTCCGAGGTATGTGCGTAGTAGCGGTAGGTGCGGGCCTCGATCAGGGTGGGACCTTCGCCGTTGCGCGCCCGTTCCACGGCCCCGTTCATGGCCGCGTACACCTGGAGGATGTCGTTGCCGTCGACGGCCACGCCGGGCATCCCATACCCCTTGGCCCTGTCGACGATCTGGCCGGCGACCTCGAGCCGCTCCGGAACCGAGATCGCGTACTGGTTGTTCTCGATCACGAACACGAGGGGTAGCCGGTGGATGCCTGCGAAGTTCATCGCCTCGTGCCAGTCGCCCTCCGAGGTGGAGCCCTCGCCGCCGAACACCGCCACGATCCCCGGCCGTCCTTGGACGCGGAGTGCGTAGGCGATGCCGCAGGCGTGCGGGAATTGGGTGGCGATCACCGAGGAGTGGGTGAAGATCCGCCGGGACGGATCCGACCAGTGGTTGGGCATCTGCCTGCCGCCCGAGGTGGGGTCGGTGGCCTTCGAGAACAGCCCGAGCAGGATCGCTTCGGGAGGCACGCCGAGCATGAGGTTGACGGCGACGTCGCGGTAGTAGGGCAGCGCCCAATCGGCCTCGGGGTCGAGGGCGGCCGCGGCGCCGACCTGGGTGGCCTCGTGCCCGGAAGCCGAAACCACGAACGGCGCCCGCCCCTGGCGGTTCAGCGCCCACATACGGTCGTCGAGACGCCGGGCGAGCACCATCGTCCGGTACATGTCGATCACGCTCTCGTCGCTCAGCCCGAGGGCGCGATGGTCGCCGCCGATGGCGGTGTCCTCGAGGGTCACCTCAGTCTCCTTCTCGGTCGTCTAGTTGCGGTCGTCCCCGCTGCGGCGGAACAGCCGGAGGTTGCCGATCTTGCGGATCCGGTCCTGGGCCACCTCGACCGCCGCCTGCTGCGGCGGGACGCCGGCGGCGGCGGCGGTCTCGAGGACTCGCCTGGTGTTGTCGTAGACCTTGTCGATGGAGTGGCGAGCCCGGGCGACCTCGTAGCCGCGCAGCTCCTCGTACACGTTGATGAGCCCGCCGGCATTGACCACGAAGTCGGGGACGTACAGCACGCCTCTCTCGTGGAGAGCTGTGGCGTCGGCGTCGGTGGCGAGCTGGTTGTTGGCGGACCCGACCACTGCGGCGCAGGCGAGCGCCGGGATCGAGGACTCGTTGAGCGAGCCGCCCAGCGAACAGGGGGCGAGGATGTCGCAATCCACCTCGAGGATGTCGTCCGGCGGCACCTGTTTCACTCCGTACTGGTCGGCGACGCCATCGGCCGCCGGCCGGTACGTGTCGGCGATCACCACCTCGCAGCCGGCCTCGACGAGCCGCCGCACGAGGTCGGATCCCACCTTGCCGACCCCCTGGACGGCGACCCGCTTGCCGGCGAGATCGGTGGCGCCCCACAGGTGCTCCGACGTGGCCCGCATCGCCTGCATGAGGCCGCGGGCGGTGGCCGGCGACGGATCGCCG
>CAYGCW010000256.1:2866-4287 GCA_964348465.1 uncultured Acidimicrobiia bacterium
TGGTGGTCGGGGCCGACGTCCTCGGCGGTGATGTAGCGGCCCTGGAGCGAGTCGATGATGCGGCCGTAGGCGCGCCACAGCCGCTCGGACTTGTCCCGGCGGGGGTCGCCGATGATCACGGCCTTGCCGCCGCCGAGGTCGAGGCCGGCCGCGGCGGACTTCAGCGTCATGGCCTGGGACAGGCGCAGCACGTCGTCGAGCGCGGCTTCTTCCGATGGGTAGGGGAAAAAGCGAGTCCCGCCGAGGGCGGGACCGAGTGCCGTGGAGTGGATCGCCGCTATGGTGCGGAGTCCTGATACCGGATCGCTGCCGAAGACGATCTCTTCGTGCCCGGCGAAGCTCTCGGCATCGAATACGCCCAAGATGCCAGCTCCTTTCTCCCCTGTGCAGGCGACATTGTAACGGCGGGGGGTCATTTTCGCGACGGGGCCGTTGGCGCCCGGCGGCGGTACCATCGCTGTGATGATCCGCACCGCCTATCTCCGCGTCTACGAGTCCGCCCGCCGGACGGGCCGATGGGACCGGCATGTAGACCGGAACCGCCGCCGGGTGCTCGTCGTCGGCGAGATCGGCGTGTGGCAGGAGTCCCTGCGTGAGGACGCGTTCGTCGCCTCCTGGCAGGAGCGCGATTGGGTGTGTCCCCGCACCCCGCGGCTCCGGATGCTGGAGGGCCTGCTGGCTTTCCGCAACGCCTATCCGGGGACGGTCGGGTCGCGGCTCGCGCCCGAACGCCTCGTCGACCGCGCCGCCGCCGAGCTGGAGGCGCTCTACCGCGACCGGCCCGAAGCCAAGTCTCATATCCTCACGTCTTCTTGGCACGTGCCCCTCCGGTGGTTCGCGGCGTTCCTCCCCGAGGAGCGGGAGCTGATCGTGGAGGACGGCGGCGCCACGATCCGGTACCGCACGCGTCTCGACCACGCCAAGGTACGCCTCGAGGAGGCCGCCGACGTACTGGCCGATGCCGGGTTCGAGGACTCGATCGTGGAGCCCGTCCAGGATCTGTGGACGTGGCTCGACCAGTTCCCGGACGACTCGATGGTCGAGCTGGACTACGGCACGGTGGCCGAGCTGTTCCCGGATGCCGAACTGGCGCTCGACGAGACGGCCGCAGACATCGTTGCGAGCCTCGAAGCCTTGCGGGAAGGGGACATCGAGCTGGCCGGCCGCCACTACACGACGGCGGCCGCCCGCTGGGCGCCTGCTCAGGCGATGACGTATTCGAACTAGCGCCGCAGGGTCACGGCGCCGCCCGCAGGGTCCAGACTTGGCATTCGCTCGAGTGGAACCCGACGACGCCCTGGAACAGCGACAGGGAGACAAACACCTCCGCAGACGAAGTCGTCGAATCGGAGACGATCACGTCGCTCGGCTCGCCCGTGAACCCGCGGAGCAGCTCCCACTCGCAGGTGCCGACCGGAACG
>CAYGCW010000257.1:0-4283 GCA_964348465.1 uncultured Acidimicrobiia bacterium
GAGTTGCAGGGCAAGGTCGTGCTGCTCGACTTCTGGACGTACGGGTGCATCAACTGCATCCACATCATCCCCGACCTCGAGCGCCTGGAGTCGGAGTTCGCCGACGAACTGGTGGTGATAGGCGTCCACTCGGCGAAGTTCACCCAGGAGGGCGGCACGGAGAACATCCGCAACGTGATCCTGCGTTACGGTCTCGAGCATCCCGTCGTGAACGACCGCGACTTCGAGGTGTGGCGCACCTGGGGCGCCCGCGCCTGGCCGACGATCGCCCTCATCGACCCGGCCGGCAACATCGTCGGAGCTCACGAGGGCGAGGGGGTGTACCCGGTCGTACAGCCGGTCGTGCTGTCGCTGGTCCAGGAATTCGCCGCCAGGGGCGAGCTGGACACGGAGCCGCTGAACGTGACGCTGGAGCGCGCCGGCCGGGCCCGGACCGTTCTCTCCTTCCCTGGCAAGGTGCACGCCGACCCCGGCCGTGACCGGCTGTTCGTGTCCGACTCGAACCACCACCGGGTCGTCGAGGTCCGCATCTCCGACGGCGATGTGCTGGCCGTGTACGGCAGCGGCCGGCCGGGGTTCGCCGACGGCGACGCGGCTGCCGCCCATTTGCGGCAACCGCAGGGTTTGGGCCTGGGGGCTGGTGGCGACAAGCTCTACGTCGCGGATCTCGGCAACCACGCGGTCCGGGAGATCGACCTCGGCTCGGGGCGGGTGACGACGGTGGCCGGCACCGGGCGGCAGGGCCGCTACCCCCCCACCGGCGGGTTCGGGCCCGAGACCGCGCTGCATTCGCCGTGGGACCTGACCGTCGCCGGCGACACGCTGTACGTGGCGATGGCGGGCAGCCACCAGATATGGACCATCGACCTCGCCACGCTGGAAGCCGTGCCGTTCGCCGGGAACGGGCGGGAGTCGACCCGCAACGGACCACGGGTCGACGCCGAGCTGGCGCAGCCGAGCGGCGTGGCGCTCGGCCAGGGGCGCCTGTACTTCGCCGACAGCGAGTCGAGTTCGATCCGCTTCGTCGACATGGCAACCCAGGAAGTGGACCTCCTGGTGGGGGCGGACTCCGGCCTGTTCGATTTCGGAGACCAGGACGGCGTCGGCGCCGAGGCCCGACTCCAGCACCCGCTCGGGGTGAGCTGGCACGACGGCGCCCTCTACGTCGCCGATACGTACAACAGCAGCATCAGGGTGGTCGATCCCGCGACGATGGAGATCACGACACTGTTCGGCGGGGAGGCAGGCTGGCGGGACGGCAACGACCCGTTGTTCTACGAGCCGGGCGGCTTGCACGTGGCGAGGGGTGTCGCCTACGTCGCCGATACGAACAACCACGTCGTCCGCACGATCGACCTGGCGACGGGTGCCGCGAACACGATCGTCCTGAAGGGCATCGAGCGCTTCATGCCTGCTCCCGACGCGGAGGACTACCAGGGTACGGTGCTGGCGCTGCCGCCCACCGAGGTCGCGCCCGGGCCCGCCACGGTGGTGCTCGACGTGGTCCTGCCCCCCGGTCACAAGGTCAACGACCAGGCGCCGTCCACGGTGGTGTGGACCGTCGACGGAGGCGTGGCAGAGTTCCCGGGCGGGGACACTCAGTCGCTGACGGGCACGGAGCTGCCGGCCCTGCTGGACGTGACCTTCGGCACCGGGACCGGCACCATCAACGGCGACATCACGCTCATATGGTGCGCCGACGAAGCCGAGAGCCTCTGCTTCATCGAGGAGCTCAAGGTCAGCGCACCGGTCACCGTGGGAGCGAGCGGCGCGTCCGAGCTGCGATTCTCACACGAGGTCGCGGCGCCCGGCCTCTGACCGCTACGCCGGGCCGCCGCTCGCCTTGGCGGTGGGCTCGCCGACGCCGGCCGGTGGCGTGGCGGTCCTTCCCGCCGGCTCCCCGTTGGGGCTGGGTGCCGGGGCGGGACCGGCCGGGCGGGAGGCAGCCGGCTGCGCCGGGCTCGGGGCCGGAGGGGCGGGTGCCGCCGGGGCGGTGCGGGATGGGGCAGGGGGAGGAGCCGACGCCGGGGCGGGAGCGGGTGCCACCGCAGCCTCCTTCCGGCGACGAACCGGCCAGCGCACCGTGCGGGGCTTCCTGGGGGCGGCGGGGCGCACCACCTGGGTGGCGGGCGCCAGCGTCTCCTCGAGGACGATGACCTCGACCCCGCCGACGACGTCCGAGATCAGGTTGTAGAGGAGGGCGGCGAGGGTGGCGAAGCCGGTGGCCAGCACCGTCCAGATGATCGAGAGCAGCAACGCTATGCGGAACAGCGTCGGCCCGTCCGGGTTGAAGCTCAGCGTCAGCAACTCGGCCAGCTTCGAGATCCGCTCGGGGATGCCGGCGTTGACGAAGATCGACCAGAACACCACCGACCCCAGCACGAACGCCAGGCCCAGCAGGGCGTTGAAGATCAGCGAGACCTTCAGCACCGTCCACGCGTCGATCTTGCGAACGACGCGGCGCACTCGGCGAACTGGGGACATATCGATCTGGCTCCTCGACCGTGACGAGTCTACCTGCCCCGACGTCCCTGGCGGGCATCCCCTCGATAACGGTGGCCGCCGGCGGCCGGTTCCGGCTATCCGTCGCCGTCGCCGTTGCCGTTGCCGTTGGGTATGGGGGCGAACGCGGACACGACCGCCCCGTCATCCGGGCTCATGACTTTGACGCCGGTTGCGGCGCGCTTCTGGCGGCTCACCTGCTTGGCGGAGATGCGTATCACCACGCCGTCCGACGACGTCACGAAGACCTCCTGCTCGGGCATCACGGCCCGGGCGCCGACGAGGATGCCGCGCACCCGCGTCAGCTTGATGGCCTTGACGCCGATACCGCCGCGCCGTTGCCGCGGGAACTCGGTGAGCCGGGTCCGCTTGCCGTAGCCGCCCGACGTGATCAGCAGCACCTCGTCCCCACCCTCCTCGGTGGCGGCCGACACGACCTCGGCGCCGTCGCGCAGCTTGATGCCGCGCACGCCCCTGGTGTCGCGGCCCATGGGGCGCACGTCGGACTCGGCGAACCGGATCCCCATCCCCTGCCGGGTGAAGAGCAGCAGGTCGTGCTCGCCGCTGGTGGTGCGGACGGCAACGACCTCGTCGTCGTCTTGGAGGCTGATGGCGATCAGCACCGAGTTGCGCGAGTCGTACTCGGAGAACCTGGTCTTCTTGACCATGCCCTTGCGGGTGACCATCACGAGGTAGCGGGCCGTCTCGTAGTCGCGGGTGTCGACGACGGCCTCGATGCGCTCGTCGGGCTCCAGCGGCAGCACCGACTGGGCCATGACGCCCTTGGCGGTGCGGTCCTTGCGGGGCAGTTCGTGCGCCCTGAGCCGGTAGACCTTGCCGCGGTTGGTGAAGAACAGCAGGTAGGCGTGGGCGGTGGTGTGCAGCACCCTGGTGATCACGTCGTCCTGCGTGAGCTTGGCGCCCTTGACGCCGCGCCCGCCCCGGCCCTGGCGCCGGTAGGCGGTGGCAGGCGTGGCCTTGAGGTAGCCGCTCTCGGTGACGGTGACGACCAGGTCGTCGTCGGCGATGAGGTCCTCCAGCGACAGCTCGCCCTCGTCGGGGACGATCCGGCTCCTGCGGTCGTCGGCGAACTTGTCTCTGATCTGCCGCATCTCGTCGGCGATGACCTTGCGGCGCTTCTTCGGGTCGGCGAGCAGCCCTTCGAGGTACCTGATCGTCTCCTCGAGCTCCTGCATCTCCTCCCGCAGCTTGTCGGTCTCGAGCTGGCTGAGCCGGCGGAGCGGCATGTCGAGTATGTGGTTGGCCTGGATCTCGCTCAGCTCGAACCGCTCCATCAACGCGGCGCGGGCGGCGTCGGTGTCGGCGGAGCCGCGGATGACCTGGACGACCTCCTCGATGTTGTCGAGAGCGATGATCAGGCCGTCGACGATGTGGGCCCTGGCCTTGGCCTTGTCGAGCCGGAACGCGGTGCGCCGCTCGATGACCTCCATCTGGTGATCGGCGTAGTAGCCGACCATCTCGGCCAGGTTGAGGGTGCGGGGCACGCCGTCGACGAGCGCCACCATGTTGACGCTGAAGTTCTCCTGGAGCGGCGACAGCTTGTAGAGCTGGTTGAGCACCACCTGGGGAACGGCGTCCCGCTTCAGCTCGATGACGAGGCGGGTGCCGTCGCGGTCGCTCTCGTCCCTGAGGTCGGAGATGCCGTCGATGGCTTTGTCACGCACCAACGAGGCGATGCGCTCCATGATGCGGTCGCGCGACGTCTGGTACGGGATCTCGCCGACGACTATGCCGGTGCGCCCCTTCCGCAGCTCGAGCAC
>CAYGCW010000258.1:0-4276 GCA_964348465.1 uncultured Acidimicrobiia bacterium
CGGCCGTGGTCGTTGTAGTTGGAGGCCATCGACATGCCGTAGGCGCCGGCCGAGAAGACCGCCACGAGATCGCCGCGGGCGAGCGGCGGCAGCGGGCGGTTGCGGGCCAGGAAGTCGCCGGTCTCGCAGATCGGGCCGACGAGGTCGCAGACCTCGAGCCCCGGCGCCTCCGGCCGCTCCCGGCGCCGCGGCGGCGGCCCCTGCCAGGCCACCGGCCAGGCGAAGTGGAAGGCCCGGTAGAGGGCGGGCCGGATCAGGGAGTGCATGCCGCCGTCGCAGATGACGAAGGTCTTGGCGCGGCCGCGCTTGACGTGCTGGACCCGGGTCAGCAGCACCCCCGAGTTGGCGAGGATCGAGCGCCCGGGCTCGAGCAGCACCCGCAGCCCGTCCCGGGCGCGGGCCTCGAGGAGCGGCACGATGCGCTCGGCGTAGGCCTCGAGCGGCGGCACGTCGCCCTCCTGATACTCCACCGGCCAGCCGCCGCCGAGGTTCAGCACCTCCACCCGGTGGCCGCGGGCGGCGAGGCCGTCGACCAGCGCCAGCAGCACCTCGACGGCGCGCGCGTACGGCTCGACCTGCGGCACCGGCGAGCCGATGTGGACGTGCAGGCCGCGGAGCGCCAGACCGCGGCGGCCGCTCCAGGTATCGAACAGGTCGACGATGCGGTCGGCATCGATGCCGAACTTGTTCTCCTCCTTGCCGGTGGTCGTGTACTCGTGGGTGTGGGGATCGACGTCGGGATTGACCCTCAGGCAGGCGCTGGCGATCAGCTCCAGCTCCTCCGCCAGGCGCGCGATCGCCGCCAGCTCGCTCTCCGACTCGACGTTGAACAGCCCCACCGGCCCGCGCCGCTGCGGGTCGGGCGCGCCAAGGGAGGCCGCTGCCTCGCGCAGCGGGCTGAAGCGCCCGTCGAGGGCCGCCCGGATCTCGTCGTCGGTCTTGCCGACGCCGGCGAAGACGATCTCGGACATCGGGGTGCCGGAGACCCAGGCGCGCTCCAGCTCGCCGCCCGAGACCACGTCCATGCCGGCGCCCAGCTCGCGCAGCAGGCGGCAGAGGTGGAGGTTGGGGCTCGCCTTGACGGCGTAGCGCAGGCGCGCCCCGAGGGGCGCGAAGAGCGCCTCCAGACGATGGTAGGCGTCGCGGATGGCCGAGGCCGAGTAGACGTAGACCGGCGTGCCCGCCGCCTCGGCGACGGCGGGCAAGGGGACGCGATCGGCACAGAGCAGCCCGTCGCGCCAGGTGAATCCGGTCACTGCCGCAGTATAGCGACGTTGCCGGGGCCCCCTGGGCCGGCGTAACGATTCCGGTCCTCGGAGAACTCCATCTTTCGAGCAGAGCCACCTGACCCGAAAGAAAGGAGAGATCTTGTCCAGACTTCGCAACCCGCTGATCACCGCCCTGTCGCTCTATCTGCTGCTGCTGCCGCTGCTCTCGGTACCCGCCGCCGCCCAGCCCAGGGGCCGCGGCCACGGCAGCTCGTTCGAGGCCCGTGGCCTGCCGATGACCCTCGACGGCTTCAACGGCTTCAAGGTCGAGACCCTGGGCGGCGCCTTCCACCATGACGGCCACGTCCATCTCGGCGGGCTCGCCAGATTCGAGAGCCCCTGGGGCGAGGAGATGCGGATCCGCTACTGGTCGTCCACCGCCGGCACGGTTTCCATCGAGTTCGATCGCGAGCTGACGGTGCGCTACTCGTTCGACGATGCCGGCAGGCTGCAGGAGCTGGCGGCCGAGACGGACGGCCGCCGGGTCCGCACCGTCATCGCCAATCGCGCTGAGGAGGCCCTCTTCGGCCTCCGCGACGTGCGCTCCTTCGACCTCTCGGTCTACGAGGTGATCGACGACGTCTTCCGCGGCCGCTACTCCGAGGCGTTCATCCGGGGGCTGGGGGAGTTCGAAGCCCCCGCCTCCGCCTCCTGCGCCACCGCCACCCTCCAGTGCGCCGCCTGCATCGTCGCCTGGGTGGCCTCGGTGGGCGGCCTCCTGAGCGCCTGCATCGTGGGCGGAGTGCCGACCTTCGGCGCCGCCTGCTTCGCCGCCATCCTCATTCACGAGGCCACCAACCTCAGCTGCGCGGCGGCCTGCATCTCGGCCTGGGAGCAGTGCAACTATCCGACGACTCCCCTGCCCGACGACCCAGTCGACGACGGTTGCTCGGGACCAGGAGACGCCGAATAGCCGCGCCGAGGTGCGGCTGCGGAGAGCTCGCCGAAGCCGTGCTCCTGCCGCCGCCGGTCGCGAACGGTTTTCGAAAGCTGTATATTCACCGCAATCAGCAAGCCATCAGGTTTCTCGATATGTTGACCTACCTTCTGCCGATCCTCTCTCTGCACGCGCACGTCCAGCTCGTCCTGGTCTTCCTGCCATGGCTGTGGCGCGAGATCGACGTCAGGGGGGTCCGCTGGCACCATCTCCTCGTTCTGCTCGTCATGCCGGCGTTCTTCATCTTCCTGATCGTCAGTCAGCTCGCCACCAGCGGTGGCTCCACCCCCACCTGGCATTTCGTGGTCGGCTTTCTGGCCATCGACGGCTACCTCTTGTCGATGGGGCTGGCCGCCCTGTCGCTGCGCCAACGGCGGGCGCGGGCGGCGTAGAGCGCGCGGAGGAGCCGCGAGCAGCCGCTGCAGAGGTTTCTTTCGGTGGGTGGCCCGCCCGGCGGGTCACCCACCTTGCTTGGATGGCAGCAGCTCGATGCAACGTCCCGGCGACGCGCCCTCCGACGCCCGCGGCCGAGGCCCCGGGGCCTGGACGGCGGCCGCTCTTCCGATCCTCCTCGTGCTGTCGGCCTGCGGGCCGCCGCTTGGCCCCGGCGCCCGGCTCTACAAGCGCCACTGCGCCAGCTGCCATGGCGTGGACGGCGGCGGCGGCGTCCGCTATCTGAGCGACGAGGGGGCCAACCTCACCGACAACAGCTGGACGTACGGCGGTGACGCAGCCTCGCTCGAGGGCACCCTGCGCGAGGGTCTGGTCTTCGAGCACCCCCTCTGGGAGCTGAGCGACACGGAGATCCGTCAACTCGTCGACCATCTCCTCGAGCTTCGCGGCGAGTCCCGCTGAGAGCCGCTTTCCCCGCGGGAGCTCCGCAGGGCGGCGGACCCGGTTTTTCCCTCCAGCGCCGAAAAAACGGCGGCCGGGCTCCGGAGCCTCGTTGCCAGCGCCGTTTCTGTCCTACCGGGACTCACGCCGGCAGTCTCCTCGCCGACGAGGCATCTCCTTGGCCTGCAAGGGCTTTCCGGACCCTCCGGGCGCCCTGCCGGGGCGCGGCCCATTCGCCGCCGTCGATGGCACCGCCGTTGCTCGATAGGCCACGGCGAGCATCAGCAACCACGGTTGCGGGGAGGGTCAGGAATGTTCTTCAAAGATACCTACAAGCGGGCCGACACGGCTCCTTCACGTGCTTGGCCGGAGGCCCGACAATGGGCCCGGGCCCCGGCGCCCCCGATCCGGGTGGAACGGGCTCTCTGGTTCGTCCTGCTCTGTCTCCTGCTTCTGGCCCTGCCCGCATGGGGCTCGAGCCCCGGCAACGGCAAGCTCAGCGCGCCGCTGCAGGCAAAGGCGGCAGCCAGCGGCAGCCAGTTCGTGGACGTCATCATCACCTATCACGACTACCCGGGGATCCAGGAAGGTCAGCGCATCGAGGCCCTGGGCGGCAAGACCGGCCGGGAGTTCCGCAATTTCCCGACACGCTCCGTGAGGCTTCCCGCCAACGCTCTGCAGGGCCTGGCGAACAACCCCAACGTCAAGTTCATCAGCAACGACGCGCCCATCGGGGCGACCTCGGTGGCTGCCCAGCAGACTGCCAAGCTGCCGCAGGAGACGCTCGATTTCTCCTATACCGGCTGGGGGATCGGGGTCGCGGTGATCGACTCCGGAGTCGGCCATCACATCGACATCTGGCCGTCGCCGATCCAGTTCGACTTCGTCGGCAATCCCGCCGTGCCCGGTTCCGGGCTCCACGACGGCTGGGGTCACGGCACCCACGTCGCCGGGATCATCGGCGGCGACGGCTACTACTCCCAGGGTCTCTACCGGGGCGTCGCTCCCTATGTCGACATCGTCTCGTTGCGGGTGCTCGACGGGGAAGGACAGGGCGTCACCTCCGATCTTCTCGCCGCCCTCGACTGGCTGGTGGACAACGCCGCCGCCTACAACATCAAGGTGGCCAACCTGTCGCTCGGCAAGGCGGTCGAGGAACCCGCCGCCCTCGACCCGCTCGTGCAGGCGGTCGAGGCGGTCTGGGACGCCGGCATCGTCGTCGTCTGCTCGGCCGGCA
>CAYGCW010000259.1:0-4268 GCA_964348465.1 uncultured Acidimicrobiia bacterium
CGCCCGAATGGGTGGTGGGAGCGCTCGTCGGGGGCGAGGCCGTCTGGGTCGTGGCGCTCGAGGACGGCAGGCTGGAGGCCTGGGTGGTGCGTGCCGGACGGGGTCTGCCGGTGCGGCTCCCGACGTCCGAGCTGCCTCCGGGCGCACCGCCGGCGGTGCTGGTCAGCGAGCGGGGCGAGTTGGGCGTCCTCCCCCCCGGTTCCGGCTCGCCGTTCACCCACCCGATGGTGCCGGCGCCGGGGGTGCTGGCGACCGTCGGCGTCGACGGCGTGGTGCGGATCGACGGGCCCGGCGAAGAGGCCACGCAGATCGACGCCGGCGCTCTGCCCGACGCCCGGCTGCTCACCGACGGCGACGGCCGGCTGCTGCTGCTCGGCGGCGCCACCGACCGCTACCCGCACGGCGTGCTCGGCGACAGCCTCGAAGGTTCGCAGGTCGCCATGTACGACCCGGCGGCCGAGCCCTCCGTGAGCGGGTTCGTCATCGCCGAACCCGAAGTCGTGGAGGGCATCGCCCCGATCTGGGCGGACCTCGACGGCGAAGAGGGCCTGGAGATCGTCCTCACGTTGAGCGACGACGGCGATGGCGCCCGGATCGCCGCCTTCGATCCCTCCGGCGCCGAAGTTGCGACCGGCCCGCCGATCGGCAGCGGTCAGCGCTGGCGCCACCAGATCGCCGTCGCCCCGTTCGGCCCTGGCGGCGAGACCGAGCTGGCGGCGGTGCGGACTCCCCACATCGGAGGCGTGGTCGAGTTCTACCGAAGGGACGGCGCCGAGCTGGTGATCGTCGCCACCGTTCCCGGGTTCGCGTCGCATGGGATCCTGAGCCGCAACCTGGACCTCGCGCTCGCCGCCGACGCCGACGGGGATGGCCGGGTGGAGCTGGTCGTGCCTACCCAGGACCGCACCAGCTTCGGCGGCGTGCGCCGCACCGGGGACGGAGCCGAGGTCGCCTGGAACGTGCCGCTCGACGGCTCGCTGGCGACCAACCTCGCAGCGGTCGAGCTTCCCGATGGCGGACTCTCCTTTGCCGCCGGCCGGGCCGACGGCGTGCTGCGCGTGTGGCCGGCAGATGGCTGAGGCAGCCGGCCGCAATAGCTGCTGACACAGGGTCCGACCCGACGTAGAATCCACCCTCGTGCACGGACCGTTGCGCGCCTTCCATGCGATCCGCCCTCACGCCTCGCCGGGGGTGCTCGCCGCCGCCATCTCCGTTTCCGCGCTGTTCGCCTCCACGCCGTTCCTCCTGACCGACGTGGCGGCCCGGTTCCACGTGTCGCTCGGCGCCGCCGGCCTGATCTCGACGCTGCAGGTGGGGGGCTTCGCGGCATCCACCTTCCTCGCCGGCCGCTACCTGGTCCCCAACCGGCGCTTCCTGGTCGCGGCCGCGCTCGTCGCCGGCGCCGCCAACCTGCTGAGCGCCGCCACCGACGCGTTCGGGGTGCTCATGGCGTTGCGGCTGGTCGCCGGAACCGCGGCCGGGATCCTCACGTGGATCGCGTGGTCCGATGCCATGGCGGAGTCCAGCCACATGGCCGACGTCGCCGCCGCCGGCCCGCTCACCGCGGTGGTGGCGTCACCGATCTTCGGTACGCTCGCCGCCATAGGCGACGACCGGCTGATCTTCCTGGCGCTGGCTGCGGCCATGATCCCCGCCGCCGTGCTCCCGGTCGACCTCCCACGGCTCGCCGCCACCGATGGGGCCCGCAGCCCTTCCCGCTCCAACCGGGTGCTGCTCCTGGCCCTCGCCCTCCTGACCGGTGCCGGATCGAGCCTCTTCGTGTTCGCCGCCGCCCTCGGGAGGCAACTCGTGTCGCTCGGGCCACTGGCGGTGTCGCTCGGCTACAGCCTCAACGCCGGGGCCGGGATGGTCGCCACGAGGCTCCGGTCCCGGCCCGGGACCGGAGGGCCCTGGCTCGCGGTCACCGGTCTCGCTGCCCTCGTGCTGGCGTTCGTCCACCACCCCGTGGCGTTCTACGCGTCGCTGGCCGCGTGGGGATTCGCGTTCTGGATGGGCATCCCCGCCGTGATGCGGGGCCTCGCCGAGCGCTCTCTGCGGCCGACCGAACGCACCGGCGATGCCCAGGCGGCCATGGCGCTCGGGCGGGCGGCGGGGCCGGCGGTGGGTGGAGCGCTCCTCGCCGGACCCGGCTTCGATGGGCTCGGGCTGGCGGCCGCCGCCGGGATGCTGACCGCCGCGGCGATGGTCGGCGGCGTCGGGCGCTACCGCGCCGGCCACCCGGCGCCGGCGCCGATGCCGGCCGGGTGAGCTAGTCCCCCCAGAACCGCTGCTCCTGGAACGGGTCACCGTACATGTGGTAGCCGTTGCGCTCCCAGAAACCGGGCACGTCGCGGTCGAGGAGGTCGAACCCTCGCACCCACTTGACCGACTTCCAGAAGTAGAGGTGAGGCACGACCAGGCGGAGGGGCCAGCCGTGCTCGGGGTCGAGCTCCTCGCCTGCGTAGCGATGGGCGAAGAGGTTCTGCGGCCGGGCGAAGTCCTCGAGGGGCAGGTTGGCCGTGAACCCGTGCTCGGCGGTCACGAGCACGTGGGTGGCCCCCGGCAGCGGCTCCACGCGAGCGAGCACCTCGGTGACCGGCACTCCGGCCCACTCGGTGTCGAACTTGGACCATTTCGTGACGCAGTGGATGTCCGCCACGATCGACTGCTCGCCGAGCGCGACGAACTCGTCGAACGTCCACGTGTGCGGACTCGCCACCAGCCCGCCCACCCTGAAGTCCCACGTCGCCAGGTCGACGTCGGGGACGACGCCGGCGTGGAGCACCGGGAAGCGGTCGGTGTGGTACTGGCCGGGCGGCAGACGGGCAGGGTCGATGCCCTTCTCGGCCAGCTCGGCCCGGTTGCGGCTGAAGAAGCTCATCGTCGGCGATGCTACCGGTCCTCCCAATTCACGGGGGCCGGTATCTTGGCATCCGCCACCCCATCTCTTCGCCATGAACGCTCCCCTCGAACCCGAGCTCGCTCCCGACCCGATCCGGCGCGGTCGGCGCTGGCCGCTGGGCCTGCTGAGCCTGATCGGCGCCGCCGCCGCAGTGGTTGCCGTGTTCGCCGCCCGCGAGGCGTTCGGGGGCAGCAGCCCCGCCACCACCTCCGCACTGCCCGGAGCAGCCGTCACGGTGCCCACCCTGCCGGGGCCCGGAGAGACCCTGGCGCTGCCGGACTCCGGAGACGCCGCCGCGGACTTCACCATCGAGCTGTTCGACGGTTCCAAATTCAACCTCTACGACCACCTCTCCGCGGACGGGCGGCCGGTGTTCCTCAATCTCTGGGCCTCCTGGTGCGCGCCGTGCCGCATCGAGATGCCCCACATCCAGGCGGCATCGGAGCGCTACCCCGGCGTGTATTTCCTCGGGGTGGCGGTCGAGGACGACCCCAACGCCGCCGAGGACTTCGCCGAGGAGATCGGTGTCACCTACCCGCTGGCATACGACGAGACCGACCGCGTCAACGTCGCCTATCCCCACTTCGGGCTGCCGGCGACGTTCGTGATCACCCCGGACCGGCGTGTGGTGTCCAAATACTTCGGAGGAGTGAGCGAGAGCCAGATCGACGAGATGATCGCGGGAGCGATCGGGTAGCGGGGCTCACGCGGCCCGGGCCGGTCCCGTGCCGCCTACCCCACCTCGGCGATGAGATCGCCCTCCTGGACGACCTGATCCGGCTCGACGTGGATGGCGATGACCTTGCCCGCCTGCGGGGCGAGAACGGGAATCTCCATCTTCATAGACTCGAGGATCACCAGCTCGTCGCCCTCGGCCACCTCCTGGCCCACCTCGGCGCGCACCTGCCAGACGTTGGCGACCATCTCCGCACGGACTTCCATCGAAGCGGCACGTTAGCCGGGCGCGCCGGTCAAACGGGCTCGGGCTCGGGTAGCTCCTTTGCAGGCGGGGTTCTCGTCGTGGGCGCGCCGCGCGGCGGACCGTCGGCCGCTGCCGCATCAGGTGATCGGGTTCGCCACCGACCCGGACGACGGCACCGAGTCGTCCCCGCACCTGTAGACGGCGGCGTTGCCGGCCTTGCCCACCATCTCGATGACGCCGAGCCGGCGCAGACAGTAGGCCATCTGCTGCGCCAGGCGCCGGCTCCGTCCCAGCGCGGCCGCGAGATCGGCGGTGGTGAACTCGTCGGGGAGCCCTGACGGAAGCAACGTGAACAGGTCCGCGGTGGAGTCGATCCGATAGCGATCCACCACCTCCAGCAGGCGACGCTCCTCGACGACCCAGCCCTGGCGCCGCCGCGCCTTC
>CAYGCW010000260.1:0-4263 GCA_964348465.1 uncultured Acidimicrobiia bacterium
CCCTCTACCGCGCCAAGCAAAGCGGACGCAACCGCGTGGTGGCGGCAGAACAAGCCGCGTAACCCCACTCAAGCGGCGCGCGCCGTCACCCAGACAAATCGCACCTGCTGCTCGGCTTCGAGCTGGTCGACAACGCTGGCGTCGAGAACGTCGAACCCGGCCTCGGCCAGGAGCCGCTCGTTGGTGGCGGCGGCGTATCGGGAACCGAGGAGATACGCTGCCGCCCGTGGCTGTCGACGCGCGTCTCCAGGCACGGGCCGAGGCGATGCTCAACGCCGCGATCGCGGCGTGGAGCCCCCGGCCGGGGGGGCTCACCCACGCGCAGACCGGTGTCGCAGAGCTGGAAGGCGGGCGTTCCGTCTTCCTGAAGATCGCAACCGACGGCCACTCCGGCGCCGAGGTGGCCGCCGAGGCGGCCGTGCTGGGGGCAGTAACAGGGTCGTTCCTACCTCGGCTCGTCGCTTCCGACCAGGCGCCACCCCCCATGTTGGCCATCGAGGATCTGTCCGAAGGGCACTGGCCGGAGCCCTACCCGCAAGACCTCTCGCTGCTCGAAGCGGCGCTCGCCGAGCTGCGCGCGACCGAGATACCCGAAGGGCTCGATTTGCCGCCCCTCGAGCCGCCCAGCCCGGGCCGCTGGACAGGCCTGGCCTCCGCCGCCCTGTTGGGGGTGCCGCCGCTCGCCGCCTGGCTGGCGGAGCACGAGGACGCGCTGCTCGGCGCCATCGCCGGCGTCGGCTCCGGGCGGTCGCTGGTTCACGGCGACCTGTGGTACTCCAACATCTGCTTCTTGCCGGATCGGGTCGTGTTTGTCGACTGGTCACACGCCCGGGTCGGGTCGCCGTGGCACGACGCTGCCACCGTGAGCATCGACTTGGTGATCGAGGGGCGCCGGCCGCTGGAGGTCGAGGAGGGCGCCGCCTGGGCCGCGACCTACCTTGCGGCGTCGGTGCACAACCTCGCCGCCGGGCCCGGGCCCGGCATCTCGCGACCGGAGGCATGGCGCACGGACGTCGAGGAGCTGGTGGACGGCGCTGCCTGGTGGGTGGGCGACGAGCTGGACCTGTCGCCGCCGCCGCAGCTGACGGCGCGCCGTGTCGGCTGGCGATGACGCCGCAGTGGATCGGAGCCGGATCGGCTAGGTTGGCAGGGCCGTCGATCGCCGAGGAGGCGCGCCCGTGTCCTACCCCCACGGTCTGTTCTCATGGACCGACATCTCCCTGGCGGACCCCGCCGGAGGCACCAAGTTCTACTCGGACCTGTTCGGCTGGAAGGCCGACGATCAGCACGATCCGGACGGCAACTACATCTACACGATGTTCTCGAAGGGCGGCAAGGCTGCGGCGGGCCTCGGGCCGCAGATGCCGGGCGCCGGCGACCACCCGCCCATGTGGATGTCGTACGTCACGGTCGACGACGTCGACGCCACTATCGGCAAGTGGACGGCGGCCGGGGGCTCGGTGCTGGTACCGGCGATGGACGTGATGACCGCCGGTCGGATGGCCGTCGTCGCCGACCCCCAAGGCGCGGTGCTGTCGCTGTGGCAGGCGGGCGACACCGTGGGTGGCGAGGTGTTCGGCGAGCACGGTGCGCTCACGTGGAACGAGCTGGTGACGCGCGACACTGCGGCCGCCAGGGAGTTCTACGGCGACGTGCTGGGCTGGGAGTTCGAGGAGTTCGCCGGCTCGGACGCCGAGTACTGGCTCATCGTGCTCGACGCGAAGGAGCCCGGCCAGCCCTACGCGGAGGACAAGTACGACGGCGGCATCATGCTGATGGACGACAACTGGCCGGCCGACCTGCCACCGCATTGGATGGTCTACTTCCACGTGGACGACACCGACGAGACCGTGGAGCGCCACACCGCGCTGGGCGGCTCCGTGCCGGTTCCGGCCTTCGACACACCCGCGGGCCGCATCGCCGTCCTCAACGACCCCCAGGGCGGCACGTTCTCGGTCATCTCCCCGCCCTCCGCGTAGAGCCCCGGGTCTGGCGCTCCCGGCGGGCCGGGCCTCTCTGTCGGGTGACCGACATCGTTCGGCGGTGTGACCCCGCCGCCTGTTCGGGTGAATAGAGAAGATATGCACAACCCTTCCGGTCGGCGCCCGGCGCATATCCGCGTCGGGCGGCGTTCCCTTTGGCAGAATCCCTGCCATGGCGACGCGTGGCACGGGCGGGCATGGGACGTTGGGGACGTTCGCAGGGGTGTTCACGCCCTCGATCCTCACGATCCTCGGCATCATCCTGTTCCTGCGCATGGGGTTCGTGGTGGGGAACGCCGGGCTGATCGGGGCGCTGTTGATGATCGGCCTGGCAACCTCGGTGTCCGTTCTCACCAGCACTTCGTTGTCGGCGATCGCCACCAACATCCAGGTGCGGGGCGGCGGCGACTACTACCTGATCTCCCGCACCCTGGGCGTCGAGTTCGGTGGGGCGATCGGAGTGGTGCTGTTCCTGGCTCAGTCGGTCTCGGTGGCGTTCTACGCCATCGGCTTCGGCGAGGTCACCGCCGACGTCCTCGGGATCGACTCGGAGTTGACCGTGCAGTTCATCGCGCTGGCGGCCATCCTCGGGCTGTTCTGGTTCGCCTGGGCAGGCGCCGACGTCGCCACCCGGTTCCAGTTCGTGGTGATGGTGATCCTCGGGCTGGCACTGCTGTCGTTCTACCTGGGAGCCCTGGGATCGGCGGAGTCCGCGACGCTGTCCGAGAGTTGGGGGACCCCCGCCGAGAAGATGGGCTTCTGGGCGGTGTTCGCGATCTTCTTCCCGGCGGTGACCGGATTCACCCAGGGCGTCAGCATGTCGGGGGACCTCGCCGATCCCGCCCGCAGCCTGCCGCGGGGGACCTTTGCCGCGGTGGGCCTCTCGACGGTCGTGTACGTGACCGTGGCGGTCCTGATCGCCGCCTCGACGTCCCAAGCTGAGCTGCTGTCCGATACCGGGGGCGCCATGCGCGGGATCGCGCTGGTCGGGCCGTTCGTCGTGCTGGGGGTGGTCGCCGCCACGCTGTCCTCGGCGATGGCCTCGTTCCTGGGGGCGCCGCGGATCCTCCAGTCGCTGGCCGCCGACCGGGTCTTCCCGGCGCTCCACTTCTTTGCCAAGGGCGACGGGCCGCTGGCGAACCCGCGGCGGGCGGTGCTACTGACCCTCGCCATCGCGGTGGCGACGCTCGGTCTGGGCGCGCTGAACTCCATCGCGTCGGTCGTGTCGATGTTCTTCCTGATCTCGTACGGGATGCTGAACTACGCCACGTACTGGGAGGCACGGGCCAGCAGCCCCTCGTTCCGGCCCCGGTTCCGCTTCTTCAACAAGCGGCTCAGCCTGCTCGGTGCGGCCGCCTGCCTCGGCGCGATGCTGGCGATCAACGTCGTGGCCGGGGGAGCGGCGCTGCTGGTGCTGTTCGGGCTCCACCGCTACCTGTCTCGCCGCCATACCACCGACCGCTGGGCGGATGCCTCGCTGTCGCATCAGTTTCAGCGGGCGAAGGAGGGCATCAGGGCCCTGTCCGCCGAGGAGCAGCACGCCCGCAACTGGCGCCCGCAGATCCTCGCCTTCTCGGCCGACGCCCACCGCCGCGAGCGGCTGCTGCGGTTCGCCGCCTGGCTGGAGGGCGGCAGCGGCCTCACCGCCGCGGTCAACATCCTCGAGGGCGACGGCGCCCTCATGCGCCGCGAGCGCGAGGCTGAGCAGGGCCAGCTCCAGGCACAGATCGACGAGCTGGGCCTGGACGTATACCCGCGGGTGATCTTGGCCGGCAACGGGTTCGAGGCGCTCCCGGTTGTCGTGCAGTCGTTCGGTCTCGGTGGCCTCCACGCCAACACGGCGCTGTTCGGCTGGCCGGAGACCAAGGAGCCCGCCCGCCTCGCGACCTACTTGGAGGCGCTGCGCGACGTGGCCCGGCTCGGGGTGAACGTCGTGGTCATGACCACCGACGAGCGACGCTGGCAGGCGGCACTCGAAGCCGGCAAGCATCCCCGCATCGACGTGTGGTGGGCCGGAGACGATTCGAGCCAGCTGGCGCTGTTGGCGTCCTACCTGTTCACACGCACCGGCGACTGGTCGCGGGCCCGGATCCGGGTGGTGACGAGCGCCGATGCCGCCGACGCGCCCCAGGCACTCGACGAGTTGGAGGACACCCTCGACGAGGCTCGGATCACTGCCGATGCCACCTGCCTGGTGGAGCCGGACCAGGAGGCACTCGCTGCGGCTTGCAGCGACGCCGCGCTGACCTTCGTCACGATGCGCATCAGGGACGGCGAGGCG